>JAJYNT010000350.1 GCA_021786215.1 Chloroflexota bacterium
TCCTTGACGATGGAATCCTTGTCGACGGCATAGTTGAGGGCCTGCCGCACCAGCTTGTTGTTGAAGGGAGCCTTGCCACAGTTGAAGCCCACGTTGATCTGCTGGTAGGTGGTCGCCGAAGCCACCCCAGCATCGGACATCTTGTTGATGTTGGCTATCTCCTCCGGCGGCACCGCGTCGACGATCTGCACCTCACCCGCCTTAAAGGCGGCGAGACGGGTGGAGGTCTCGGGAATGAATCGCCACAGGATCTTGCTCAGCTTGGGCGCTCCCTGCCAGTAGTCGGGGTTGGCCTCCAGGGTCAGCTGCTGGTCCTTCTGGTAGTCCGCCCATCGGAAGGGGCCGGTGCCTATCAGGGTCTTGTTCCACCACTGGGGATCCGAGGCCGCTAGCTTCGGCGGTTCCATCACCGTCAACGTCAGCACTGCCAACAGCGTGCCGAAGGGCACGTTGGTGTGGATGATCGCGGTGTAGGGGTCCTTGATCTCGACCGACTTCACCCGATCTCCCCAGTAGGAGTGCTGCTTCATCTTCGAGTCGGCCCGGGCCACTTTATCGATGGTGTACTTTACCGACTCCGCGTTGAACTCCTCGCCGTTGTGGAACTTGACACCCTTCCGCAGGTTGAACTGCCAGGTCAGGTTATCCACCATCGACCAGGACTCGGCCAGCATCGGGACGAACTTGCCGGAGGTATTTCTCTCCAGGAGGGGCTCCAAGACATGCCGCTCGGTTTGGAAGATGCTGAGGGTCGTCTGGTTCGACGGCTCCAAGGTTTCGGCGAAGCGTTCCGAGGTAGCCAGAGCGATCTGTGGAGCGGAGGTTGACGCCTTGACCGAAGGTGCTGCAGTTGGCGCTGCACCGGCTGCAGGGGCGGAGGTTCCAGAGGACTTGGGTGCCGCAGTGGGGGCCGGGCTGCAGGCCGCCGCCACACCCGCGAGACTGGCGAGCCCGAGCACCCGCAAGACATCACGCCGGGACATACGCTTTCCCAGGTAAGACTCCTTGTCAACCATGGGTAAACCCTCCCTACTTCATATGGAAGCGATCTTGCCGCTACCGCTGCTTCAGCGGGGATGTCTGTTCGAAGTCGATGTGCACTGGCTGGCCAGAGCGAGCCGCCTCCTCCACCGCCAGGGCGATGCGCACCGCTGCCAAGGCATCCTGAGGGGAGATGACGGGCTGGCTGCCGGTCGCGATGCACCAAAGGAAGTGCTCTATCTCGCTGCGGAAGGTGCCGCCGACATGGCCATAAACGGTAGGTGTCACCGTGGTGTCGGGAACGTAGATACCGTCGTTCTTGGAGACAACAACCCCCTGATCCTGGCAGGAGAGCTCCACCCACCCCTTCTCGCACAGCACGTCCGCCTTGAACTGGTAGCCGAGGATCTGATCCGGTAGGTTCCAGGCCAGTTCCACCGTCGCCACAACGCCGTTTTCGAACCTGAGCAGGGCGGAAACGGCATCGTCGACGTCCTGGCCGGCCGCTTCAAAGACTCCTCGACGACCCTCCGCCGTCACCTTGACCACCTCGCTGCCGGCGAACCAGCGCAGCACGTCGAAGTCGTGAACCCCCAGGAAGAGAGGTAGCGACACCCTGCCCTTTAGCCCCAGGTGGTAGCTGCGCCGACCCATGCGTCGCGCGAAAAGGGTCTGCACGCGACCGATCTCGCCGGAGTCGATCACCTGTTTGACGTTGAAGTAGCGGGCGTCGAAACGGAGCGTGTGACCAACCATCAGCAGGACCCCGGCTCGTGTGGCAGCCTCGATGATCGCCTCGCCGTCCTCGACAGACGTAGCTATGGGCTTCTCCAGCAGCATGGGCTTCCCCGCCCGGGCCGCTCTCTCACAGGCCTCTCGATGTAGGTGATCCGGCATGCAGATGCTGACCGCCGCCACGTCATCCCGATCGAGCACCCGATCCATCTCCGGCGTCCATTCGGCGCCGACGAGCCCCGCCACCTCTTTACCCAACCGCTCGTCGAGATCGCAGACCACTTTCACCTCGACGTCGCGAATTCCGGCGTAGGTCAGGGCATGGATTCGTCCCATTCGCCCAGCGCCGATGATTCCGATGCCCAGTCTTGTCATCCTTCTTTTCTCCTCACAGCGCCTGGCAGCCCAAGTCGAAGGGCTGTCCATCCTCGTGGGCCATACCCACGCCAGCACGGGCGATCCTCACCAAGTCTACGATGATCCACTAGGGGCTTGACACAAGCGCGGGTGAAGGTAGGGAATCCAGGATACCGCAGGGAAGACACATGCCCGGCAGCCACACTCAGGGCGCGATGGGAACAAACACGATACCGTGTCTCATTGTAGTCACGTCGAGGCCGCTGTCAAGGGTTTGATTGCCCCTGCAACCCCCTACCTTTGCGATTATGGTGAAACACGGTATCACGATAGTATTGACATTAGCATCCAGGCTGTGTAAGCTCGGCAGGCTGGAGGTGCAGGTCGCCAAAGTGGGGTGCCTGTCACGGGCCAACGGGATCGCACTCCGTCAGCTCTTCATCCCGCTGTCCCCCGAGGTCACCGAAGTCGACAGGGCTGACTGTGGGGTCCCCTGGTTGGAGTCTCACCGATAGTCGAATGCCAATCCCCATCAAGCAGGTCAAGCAGGTCTCGCACAGAGCATCCACATATCCGACATCACCGATTCTGGAGCGTAAGATGGCAGATCCTCGTCTTCCCCATCTGTTCAGCCCTCTCCAGGTCAAAGGACTGGAGCTGAAGAACCGGCTGGTGATGCCTCCCATGGGCACCCGCTACGGCTCCTACCACTGTCAGGTGACGGAACGCCTCCGCTCCTACTATGCCGAGAGGGCCCGTGGGGAAGTGGGGCTCGTCATCGTGCAGTTCACCTTCGTATCACCCGAAGGGCGCAACGGTCCCTACACCACGGGGCTCTCAGACGACAGCTTCATCCCAGGCTACAGACAGTTGGTGGCAGACGTTCATGCCGCGGGGGCCAAGGTCGCCATACAGCTGGCCCACGTGGGAGCCGTCGGCCGGTCCGCCATCATCGGCACCCGCCCCGTGGCCCCCTCGGCCGTCGCCGCAGCGGGGGGCGAGATGCCCAAGGAGCTCTCCCTGGGGGAAATCCAGCAGTTGGTGGAGAGCTTCGCTCAGGCAGCCCGGCGAGCGCGGGACGCGGGGTTCGATGCGGTCGAGTTCCACGCGGCCCACGGCTATCTGCTGAACCAGTTCCTCTCTCCCCTTTGGAACAGGCGAGAGGATCGCTACAACGGGAGCGTAGAGAATCGAGCCCGAATACTGGTGGAGATCGTCGCCAGGAC
>JAJYNT010000122.1 GCA_021786215.1 Chloroflexota bacterium
CAGGCCTTGTGGCCTGCCGCCCGCGCCCATCGGCGGGGGACAATTAGCCACCGCCCTACAGGCGCTTGCCAGCTTTCCACGCCAGAACGCATAAACCCTAACCTCAGGTGCAGCCTGTGAACGATCCGGGCCGGGGACCACCAGTTGGGAGAAAAGGGGAGGTAGCTTCGTAGAGAAGGGGTCTGGGGGGGTGAAACCGGGAGTATAAAAGGGGCGCAGCCCTGGCGGGCAGGTGCATAATGGGTAGTAGGATGCCCAATCTGTCCGGCGGGGGCTGCTATGAATCCTACCAGACTTCGGCGTTGGTGGCGAATCGTTTTGGGTGTCGGCTACGGCCTCCACGTTGTCGGCTTCACTTGTCTGTTGGTACTGGCCGCTGTCGGGGACGTGTCGGAGGCATCGGCCGGGTGGATGGCCTGTCCTGTCGTCAGCTACGTGGTGGAGCAACGTCGGCGCCGCTCGCGTCAGGGGCAGTTGGCGGTTGTCGAGGAGAGCCAATGGTCCGTGGTCGGGGAGTTCAGCGCGCTCACTGGGCCACGACTAGCCTGGCAGATCGCTCTGCTGTACGTCCTGGCTGGGCCGCGCTACGCTGGAGCGTTGGCGAGCCTGCCTATGGCGCGATGGGTGCTCGATCTGGCCACGATCCTCTGGCCACGTTGGGGCAGAGCAGTCGGGCCTGTCGCCCTGCGCTATTGGCTCTTCCGAGTGTACCAGTTGGCAGTGATCGTCCTGGTTGGCTGGCGCATTGCCTCCCAGCTTGGCCAATGGGCGATGAACAGTGAGGTGTCCCTGTGGTCAGGCCTGCTTGGGGTGTTCACACCGCTGGGCATGGTCGTCGGCCCGGCTTGCGCCCAGCGGGGCGATGGACGCGCCACCGCGGAGTGTCACCTGCTGGAGGACGGTACCTGTGAGGTTGTCTTGCGCGGTGAGTTCGTCATCCGCTACAAGCCTCACGGCAGTTTCGATCTGCGCATGTTCCTACTCTTTCTGCGCCAGGTTCACCTGGTCGGGGGTCCCCCGAAGCGGCCTTTCCTGCGTCAGGAATGGCTCGCCGAATGGTTCGGCGTCTACCAGGAGCACATCAGCCGCTGGGAGAAGTACCTGGAGAGCGCCGATTGGCGGCGGCTGATGAGTCGGCACGCTGGGCCATTGCTGAGCCTGGACGAACAGAAGCAGATTCTCCGTCTGTGGGCTCCCAGTTTCTGGTGGACTGCCGAGCAGGTGGTGCAAGGGCTAGCAGCCGTGGGGGTGAAGGCATCGGTCGAGGCGGTCGAGACCGTCGCCGAGGAGACCGGCTTCGGCTGGTTGCGGCAAGAGTTCCTGAAGCGTTTCGAGGTCGGGGCGGAAGGGCTGCAGCCACAGGACGGCTGGCTAGTGGACCGATTGTTCCGCCTGGTCGAGCAACTGCAGGGCAAGCTGGAGGCTGGCGAGAGGTTGACGACCGAGGAGCGAGTGGAGATTGTCGCGCTGGAGACCCAGCGGCCTGATCGGGAACTGGCCTCGGGAGGTGAATCGGGCGAGGCCACAGACGAGAAGGGGCTACCACTAGTCTGCGCCCTGGAGAGACTGCTGCTGGGTTGGTGGGATGATGTGGACGATGGCTCGGTCCATTGTCCGCACTGTGGAAGCACTCGGGTTGGGCGCAAGAGTCGAAAGGGTCGGCCGAAGCGTTTCATCGACGCCCAGGGACACGAACTCGTGGTGGAGGTCTACCGCTACTACTGCCGCAACAGGGATTGCCCCTGTGGCAGCTTCACTCTGTTGCCGACCGGGCTGGTACCCTACTCTCGCTGGACCCAGTTCCACCGTTGGCTAGCCCTGCAAGAGTACGCCGTGGAGCGCGGCTGCTATCGATTGAGCGCACGGGCTGTGGGAATCTCGGCGGCGACGGCCTACCGCTGGGTCAGCGCCTTCGGTCGGGAGTTGCTCCCGGTAGCGGCGATCCTCGGCGTGGTCCGTTCGAGCGGGGTGGTCAGCATTGACGAGAAGTGGGTCAAGGTGCCGAAAAACGACAAACCCCCGGGCAAGCTCCGAGACTGGATGTACGTCTACCTCGCCGTGGATGTCTACACGTACGACCTCTTGCACATCGCGATCTTCCCCTACGACAACACCGAGTCGGCCCGGGCTTTCCTGCTGGAACTCCGCACCAAGGGCTACCGTCCGACGGTGATCGTCACTGACCTGCGCCAGGACTACGGGTCGGTCATCACCGCGGTGTTTCCCAAGGCCGAGCACCACGAGTGTGTCTTTCACGCTCTCCAGAACTGGAGCCGCCAGTTGGGCGAGGTCTACGGTTCCCACTATCGGGACAAAGTGCCGGAGGCCGTTGCCTTGCACGATGCCCTGGGGAAGATCTTCGACGCCAAGACGAAACGAACGGCTCGGGATCACTACGACAAGCTGATGGCGCTACGCAAGGACTACGTCAAGCAGACGCCGGCCGTCGCCTGCGTGTTCGACAGTCTGGAGAAGCACTTCCCGAAGCTGGTCAATGCCATCGAGAGTGATCGCATCCCGCTGACCAACAACGCCGTCGAGCAGGTGATCCGTCGCTTCGACCAGCACTACCGCGGCTTCTGTGGATTCAACACCATCGAGACAGCCCAGACCTACCTCGCCGTCTTCGAGTTGGTCTACCGGTCTACCCCCTTGTCGCTCGATGCCCAGCCCCGCGTCAGGGGCAAGTCCCCTCTCCAACTCGCCGGCTACGACCTGCGGAGATTCCCCATCGCACAGCCTTCCCGCGGCATCTCCCCTCCCCAACCTACCCAGCAATCAACCCAACAGGAGGTGGTCCCCAGCACGTAACGCTCGCCCTTCTTCGATGGGGCCACGTGGCCCGCGGTGTTATAATAAGAAGCCGGTGGGGAGTTCGGGGTGAGTGCCGGCCGCGTGCATCTGTGGGCAGGAGACGGGCGCCCATCGCGTTCTCCGACCTCGCCGCCTTGCCATCGTTGCCCCGAGTGTATAGACAGCTCGCGTGAGGTGAGAGACTGTTGACTTGCCCGAAGCTCCGGCCGCTGGACGCTCAATGGGTGGAACTGGACGGCCAGCGCATGCTTGTGCTCCGAGACCGTCTCGGACTGACCGATCAGGCCGCGGTCGTGCCCCCCGCTCTGGCGTTGCTCCTCACGCTCTGCGACGGCTCGCGCGACCTGCCGACGCTACGGGCAGCCTTCGAGCTCCGGACGGGCCTGCCGATGAGCCCCAGGCGTCTCGAAGATATCGTGCAGCAGCTCGACGATGCTCTCCTTCTGGATACACCACGCCTGGCCCGTGCCAAAGCC
>JAJYNT010000319.1 GCA_021786215.1 Chloroflexota bacterium
CGGTCCTTGGGGGTGTCAGCTTCTTTGGAGGAGTCGGTGAGATGCGAGGTGCTGTGCTGGGTGCCCTGGTGCTCGGATTCCTGCTGAACATTCTCTTCTTCTCAGGGATCTCGTCCTTCTACCAGTACATCCTTCAAGGCGTCGTACTGATCGTTGCCATCTCGGTCAAGGCCCTGGCCATGAGTCGTTCTGAGGGTTGAGAAATGGATAAGTTAGACACCTACGACCAGAATGCGATGCCTCAGCCCTATCTGGCGGGTCGGCTGCGCCAGGTCTTGAGCAACGGAACCGTTCTGGCCTTCATCGTCTTGGTGATCTTCTGGCTAGCTACCAACGCTCTGGTGCCCAATTTTGCCACACTGGGCCACACCCGGTTCATCCTGCAGACAGGATCCTTCCTGGCCATCGTTGCCGCCGGCCAGACCCTGGTAATCATGATGGGTGGCATCGACCTCTCCGTATCCGGTGTTCTTGCCCTCGGGGCCATCGTCTGTGCGCAGATGATCTCCGTCAACCATTTTGACCCGGCCGTGGCCATCGCCGTATCGCTGGTCGTCTGCAGTATGATAGGCCTTCTGAACGGTTTTGGTGTTCACGTTCTGCGGCTGCCGCCGCTGGTGATGACGCTAGCCGTGGTCACGATCATCCAAGGGGCGCTATTGGTGTACACGGCTGGCTCGCCCAAGTCGGCAAGCGTGGACTCTCTGGAGGCTCTGGCCAACGGTAATACGCTGGGGGTGCCCAACGCGTTCTTGGCTCTGGTGGTGGTCTCGGTGTTCTGCGTATGGCTGCTCAACTTTTCCCGCTTCGGGCGGTACGTGTACGCCATCGGGGTGAATGCTCAGGCTGCTCGCCTTTCTGGAGTCAATATCACCAGCACTACCTATCTAATGTACGGTTTATCGGGCCTCTTAGCTGGCGTGGCAGGCCTGCTCCTTTTTGGCTTCACTGGCAACAGCTATCTGGGGATGGGCGATCCCTACCAGTTAGGGTCCATTGCAGCCGTGGTGTTGGGGGGAACGTCGATCCTAGGCGGTCGGGGACACTACCTAGGAACCATAGCCGGAGCCCTGCTGCTCACCATTCTCAGCAGCGTTCTGCCGGTGTGGAATATCCCGCAGGCCGGTCGTGACGTGACGCAGGGGCTACTGATCATTGTCCTGCTGCTCGTGTATGCTCGCGAGCGAGCTGACTAGAGGGGGGATTGCTCTATGGAGTTTGGTCTCTGGATCTACCCCTGGGACCTGCTGGATGGTGGTGTCGAGCCGGTGGTTGGGCGGCTGGCTGACCTTGGCGTCAACTCTCTGAGTGTCACAACCGTCTACCACGAGGGCAGATTCCTTCTGCCCAAGCGTTCCGTCCGCAAGACTTTCTCGACGACCCCTGGCGTTGCTTATTTCGCGCCCCGCGCTGACTCTTACGAGGCGGGATGGGTGCCCAAAGAGGACCGTGAGGCGGTTCAAGCCGAGTTGTTTCCGCGACTCCGTGCGGCCTGTACGGAGAATGGCCTGCAGTTGCGGGCGTGGACCATTGGACTCCACGACCATCCGCGGCCGGGCCGCAAGGTTGTGAATGTCTTCGGCGACGAGTATGGCTTCGCACTCTGCCCTTCGGTTGCTGAGAACCGACACTACCTGACGTGCCTTGTGCGGGACGTGGCATCCAGGGGATGGTTCGACGTCATCGACTTGGAGTCCTACGGGTACCACGGCTACCGCCACCAGTATCTCCATCACGAGCGAGATGCCCTGTCGCTTGGATCACTCGAACTCTACCTGCTATCACTCTGTTTCTGTGATAGCTGTAGAGCTGCTGCGGCAGGACGAGGCGTGGACGTCGAGGGGGCCCGTGCGGCGGCAATCAGCTTCTTGGAAGGCCGGCTTCAGCACGAAGGACCTGGTGAGGGTTCTCACGGGCTGTGGCAGTTGACCAGCTTCATGGTCAACCATCCGGAGGTCTACGGCTATACTCGATCAGCAATGGCCAATGTCGCCGAGACCCTGGCCCAGGTCCGAACGGCACTCCAGGTAGGGGGCCCGGCCCTAGGCGTGACGTCGGCGACCTTCTTGCAGCCAGCAGCCGCTATGTGGCAGGAGGGACTGGGCTTGGAGCCCGGCCTGTGGTCTCTTGTGGACCGGCTGATCGTGCTGGCTTACTTCCGGGATCCTAAGGACCTCTACGACGAGCTCAACTACGTTCTGGACTCAACTGGACGGAGGCCAGAGCGATTGGTTGTGGGACAAAGTCTCTTTCCCAGCGAGTCGCCTAGCCTCGACAACGCCCTGAGCAAGGTTCGAGTGGCTCGGGAGTTGGGCATTGAAAAGCTCTGCTTCTACAACTATGGCTTTCTCCCGGAGAAGCGTATCGGCTGGCTCGCCGCCATAGGCCGAGCCATGGAGTGACATAACTATGCGGTGATGCCCCGGCACACCGGCTCGTGACCTCGGTAACCCGGCACTAATCATCGGGACGGAGTTCGAAGTTGGGACCGCGCGGAGCTGTTTCAGGGGCTATTGTGGCGCAGGGCAGCAGATCAGGTGGGGCGGGTGCAGCCGTGGATGATCGGGCGATGGGCGGTAGGCTTGCGCCCTGGGCCAGGGGAAGAGTGCGATGGTGCCCAAATACAGGGTGAACGCTCGACCCTGATCAGGCTTCAGGGAAGAGAGGACTGGATGAGAGTGGATGGGCTTCGATGTCTTGTTCCGCAGAGCCACGTTGCATGATGGCGCTGATGCGGCCGGGCGTCAATTAGATGTCGCGGTCAAGGACGGGCGCATCGTAGCACTGGGTGACGAGACTGTCGACGAGTTGTCCGCGCGAACCATTGATGCAGGCGGGCTCGCTCTGGCCCCCGGTTTCGTCGACCTCCACACTCGCTTCGACCTGACCCTACCTGCGTTTCCCGAGGCACCCAACTCCGTCACTCAGGGGGCAACTACGGAGGTCGTGGGCAACTGCGGGTTCTCACCTGCTCCAGTAGGGCTCGACCAAGCCCGGGCCGAAGAGCTGCGGGCTTTCGTAGGCGGTCTTGGGCCGGATCTAGACTGGAGTTGGAGGAGCTTCGGTTCCTTTCTCGACCGATTGGAGGCGGTGCGGCCAGCCGTCAACCTGGTACCGCTCGTGGGTTACGGGGCGCTTCGGATAGCGGCAATGGGCATGGATGATCGCCCGCCTACGTACTATCTTGACACGCTGATCCTGATAGCCTGTCATCCTGAGCGATAGCGAAGGATCTCCTGGCGCGGAGAGATGCTTCGCTTCGCTCCAGCATGACAGTAAACCAT
>JAJYNT010000348.1:0-2627 GCA_021786215.1 Chloroflexota bacterium
GCTGCCTTCCCATACCCTGCGGATAGCGAGTCGATCTTAAGAGACGACGTCATGGTCTGCCTTTCCACCCAGGTACAGCTCCCGCAGAGCTTCGTTTGCGAAGATGTCCTCTGGTGTACCTTCCGCCATCAACTTCCCGTTGCTGAGAAACAGCACCCAGTCCGAAATGTCCTTTACGACGCGCAGGTTGTGCTCCACGATAAGCACCGTCTGACCCTCGGAGACGAGACTCCGAATGAGGGTCATGAGCTGCGTGACCGCGCCGGTGTCGAGCCCGGCGGCCGGCTCATCCAGCAGCCAGACTGGCGCCTCCATCGCCATCGAGCGGGCAATTATCACCAGCTTCTGCTCCGCAAACGAGAGGTTTCCAGCCAGCTCATCCTCGCGCCCGCCCAGGCCGACCCTTGCGGCGATGTCCACGGCCTTGGAACGGAGTGTCCGCTCCTGGGCACGAACCCGTCCGAACTGCAGCAGAAGCGCCAGGGGCTGCTCGCCGAGCTGACCCTGAAACGAAACCCTGATGTTCTCCAGAACGGTCATCCGTGGGAAGATGCGCAGATCCTGGAACGTCCGGCTGATCCCGTGACGGGCGGTCTCACTGGCCGACTTGCCGGTGATCTCCCCGCCCTTGAACAACACCGTCCCAGACTCGGGCCGGATCGCTCCGGTGATGAGATTGAAGATCGTGGTCTTTCCTGCACCGTTCGGGCCCACCAGGCTCGTGGCGCGACCCGCCATCACCCGGAACGAGACGTCCGATACCGCGCGGACGCCCCCGAAGCTCTTGGTCAGGTTCCGGACCTCGAGGAGAGATGTCTCGACGGCGGTCAACTCGCCCTCCCTGTTTCGACCTGCCTGGGCCGTAGGATCCGGCGAGGAGCGAGATAGCGGAGGAGCCCGTAAAGCCCATTGGGCCGCCACATCGCGAACGCTACCAGGAGAAGCCCGTATCCAGTCTGCTCAACCGGGCCCACCCAGCCTGGCGGTAGCGTCATGAGGCTGAGTACGGTCGGCAGTGTCACCAACAGGGCCGAGCCCAGCAACGGCCCAAACACCGTGCCGGCCCCGCCCAGGATGACCATGGCGAAGATGAGATTGTTGACGTCGAAGCCGAACGCAACCGGACTGATGTAGCTGATGTAGGAGGCATACATCGCACCCGCGATGCCGCCCATTGCACCAGCGATCGTGAAGGCATAGGTCTTGAAGCGAGCGGAACTCTTGCCAAGTGCCTCCGCCGCCACCTCGTTCTCGCGGATCGCCTTCAGCGCTCGGCCGAACGGCGAGTTGGCGAGAACCCACACCACACCGACGATCAGCGCCGCAACGATACCAAACAGAATTGCATACTCCCCTGCGCCGACGACTCCCGGGCCAAACAGACTTGGGCCTGGGATGTTCCCGATACCAACCATCCCACCAAACGCCGGGATGTTCGAAAACGTGGCCAACACCACCGACAAGAAGCCAAATGACGCGATCACGAGGTAGTCCTCGCCAACCCGCATCGACATCAACGCCAGGATGGCGCTGAAGGCAGCGCAGATGGCGGCGCCGATGAGGGCCGCCAACTCGATGGGCATGCCGGCATGCAGCGCGAGCAGCGCGGTGGCGTAGGCACCGATGGCGAAGAAAGCTGCATGGGCAACCGAGAACAGCCCGGCATAGCCCAGCACCAGGTCGAAGGAAACGGTGAGCACGATATAGATGATGATGAAGATCAAAGTATTCAGGAGAAGGTTCATCAGACCCCGATCTCCCATGCCCTCTCGCCCAGGATGCCGTTCGGGCGGATGAGGATAAACACGATGAGGACCCCGAACGCAACCCCGGTCTGCCACTCGAGGGGCAGAACGAGCGTGCTCAAAGTCTGGCTCAATCCGATCAACCACCCACCCAATGCTGCACCAGGGATGCTCCCGACGCCGCCCACGATGACCGAGATCAGCGTCATCATGGTGATCGTGCCTCCTAGCCCCGGATCCAGGCCAGTGGTTATCGAACTCAGCAGGGCCGCAGGCACCAACAGTGCGGAACCGAACGCGAACGCCAGGATATATGTCCGCTGAGGGTTGATCCCGGTCAGCGTCGCCATCTCAAGGTTGCTCGCGACGGCACGCAGAGACCGCCCGAACTGGGTCCACCGATACACGGCTACCACGAAAGCCAGCATCAGCGCGGCACATACGAATTGTGCCAACGCCGCTCTCTGGAGGATCGTTCCGCCGAGCGTCACGGAGCCAGCCAACTCGGGCACCCTGATCGCCCGGACTTCCGTCCCGAAGACCGGGATGATCAAGCTCTGCAACACCGTGAGTAGCCCCAGGGCTGCGACGAAGAGGTGGAGTCTGGTGGCGCGCCGGCGCCGAATGTACTGATAGACAACGATCTCAATCGCCACGGGGATGACTACAGCGACCACCAATCCGGCGACGAGCGCGAGCCAGAGGCCCGTCGACCCCCCGATGAAGACCGACATCACGTAGGCAGCCCACAGATATACTCCACCATGGGCGAAGTGGAAGGTCTTCGTCGTCGTGAAGATGACAGCGAAGCCAATGGACGTGATGGCGTAGATGGCACCCAAAGTCAATCCATTGGCTATCGCCTGGGTCAGAATATCCATG
>JAJYNT010000348.1:2637-3274 GCA_021786215.1 Chloroflexota bacterium
ATAACTCTCCGTTCACCTGCCGATGGCGAACCTGGAAACAGTCGGGCCTACGACGCTGCCCCTCTCCCTTTGGGAGAGCGTGAACGTGCCAGAGGGCACGTTCACGGGGGTGAGGGTTAGTGGCAGTGCTGAACAGCCACAACCCTCACCCTACCCCTCTCCCAAAGGGAGAGGGAACCGATTTCCATATACATCCTCGCGAGGGAAGCGAAATTCGCGTCACAGCGCCAAGAAACTTCTCACAGCTTGCCGTGCCTAGATGGTACGTACTTCTACTGACCCGGCGCTGCCACCGTCTGGAACGGCACGAACTTCTCGCCCTGGACCTTGTCGAGGGTGATCGCGCTCGAAGAGCTGCCGTCGGCCTTGAACGTGAACTGACCGCCAGCGCCTTTGAAGGTCTTGATCGCCTCGACCGCCTGACGCAGGTTGTCGCCGTTGTAGGCCAGACTCTTCTGGTTTACCCACTTGATCGCGTCTCTATAGACGATCATCGAGTCGTGCGCCAGGATGCTATAGACGTTGTTCTGGTCTTGCCCCGCGGCGACCTTGGCAAACGCAGCTTTGTACTGTGTCGACACGGGATTGGAGTCACTGAGGGCGGCAGCAGACTTTGCCGTGACTGTGCCCTCGGCGT
>JAJYNT010000098.1 GCA_021786215.1 Chloroflexota bacterium
CGGCTGTTCAGGGCGGCCATGGGACTCGTCATCCTAGCGCTGGGTATCTATTTTCAAAGCTGGTGGGGCGCCGTCGGGCTCTTTCCTCTCATGGTCGGAGCCATTGGACGCTGTCCGGACTTCTCCGGCTCCTCCAGCAAGTACTATCTGGACCGTGAGCGACTTCGCCACAGCGCCGGCTCTGACGGCTCCCCCTCCCAGGAATCTAAGTAGAGAGCTAGACCATGGCGATCAAAGGTGGGGAGATACCGCATCGGCGCAGCTCTCGCGCGGTTCCAGTGAGGGCCGTGGCCATTTTTGCCCACCCAGATGACGCGGAGTTCACCTGCGGAGGCACGCTGGCCGCTTGGAGCCGGCAGGGCGCACAGCTAGCGTACCTGGTGTGCACCGACGGCGACAAGGGTGACGATGATCTCTCCTTGCCCAGCGATCAGCTGGGCAGGCTGCGCCGCGAGGAGCAGTTGGCCGCGGCGCAGCTGCTTGGGGTCCAGGAAGTCCGTTTCCTCGGACATCCAGACGGTGCCCTGGCGACGGTTCGAGGCCTGGAAGAGGAAATGGTGCGGCTGCTCCGCGGCTTCAAGCCCGACCTCGTGCTGACCTGGGATCCCTGGAAACGCTATCAGCTCCATCCCGACCACCGAGCCTCCGGAATCACGGCACTTGATGCGGTTGTCGCGGCCGCGAACCCCCGGATGTACCCCGAACAGTTCACGGAAGGGCTGAGCGCTCACCGCGCTGAGACGGTGTATCTGTTTGGTGCCGAGGAGCCCGACACATGGATCGACGTGACGGAAACCTTTGGCCTCAAGCTGGAGGCCATAGCCCTGCACCGCAGCCAGGTAAGAGACGTGGACGATCTCGGTCGCTGGATGTCGCAATGCAATCGGGAATACGGCGCTCAAGTCGGGTGCCTCTACGCCGAAACCTTCAAGATGCTGAAACCGTTCTGCCAGCTTTGATGTTGATGTAGGGCCCCGTGGGGGCCAAGGTCCTCTGGCCGTCGCACCATAGACCTGTTCGCAACCGGCCGATGCAGGGTCACCGGGATCCGGTGGCGACCCTGCATCCCCTATGACGTTGACTCAGGCTACGACCGCCTCGGTCCCCAGATAGGCATCGATTACCTCTTGATTGGTCTCGATCTTCTCTGCCGGGCCTTCCGCTATCTTCTTGCCGAAGTTCAGCACTGTGATGTGGTCGGAGACGTTCATCACCAGGCTCATGTCATGTTCCACCAGCAGGATGGTGATTCCCCGATCCCGGATCTTGAGGAGAAGTTCCACCAGGCCTTCGGTCTCGGCAGCGTTCAGGCCGGCGGCCGGTTCATCCAGAAGGAGCAGCTTGGGGACCGACGCGAGCGCTCGTGCCAGCTCGAGCAGCCTCTGCTGGCCATAGGGGAGGCTCTTGGCTATTGCGGTTTCCTTCCCCTGCAACCCCACGAATTCCAGTACCTCGAAAGCCTTCTGGCGGAGGACTGCTTCCTCCTTCCGCTGCGAGGGAAGGTGGAGAAAGCTCGATACCAGCCCGGCCTTGGAGCGGACGTGCTGCCCTATCAACACGTTGTCCATCGCGGTCAACTCACCGAACAGCCGTATGTTCTGGAAGGTTCGGGCCATTCCCACGGCCGTGATGGAGTGTGGCTTCTTGCCGCCGATCTCCTGTCCGTCGAACAGAAGGTTGCCGGCGGTCGGGGTGTAGAGGCCGCTAAGCAGGTTCAGGGTGGTTGTTTTCCCCGAGCCGTTGGGGCCGATCAGGGCCTGGATCTCCCCCTGACGGATCTCCATGTCGACGCCGTCCACGGCCTTGAGTCCGCCGAACTGTTTTGCCAGTCCCTTTACCGACAGCAGTGTCCACTCGTTGTTTACTCCCTCCGGTAGTACAGGGAAGGGGTTCGCGCGGCCGGCGGCCGTTTGGGCAGCCGCCGGTATCCTGGCTGGGGCCGCGGATCCTCCGGATGCCCACCACTGTCTCAGCCGACCGCTAACCGGCAGGGAGTAGACCAAGCCGGCGATACCACCGGGCATGAACACCATGATGGCGACGATCCCGGCTGCATAAAACATGAAGTAGGAGTCTTTCAAGAATCGAAGGAGCTCGGGCGCGAGCGTCAGGAGGAACGCCCCCACGACCGCGCCCACCGCGGAGCCGTTTCCGCCCAGCACGGCCATGGCAAGCAACACGACCGACTGATCGAAAGAGAAGGTGTCGGGGCTGATGTAGTGCGATCCACTGAAGGCGAAAAGACTGCCCGCGAAGCCCGCGTAGGCAGCCGAGAGGGCGAAGGCCGTGACCTTGAAGAGGGTAGTGTCGATCCCCATCGTCTCGGCGGCCATCTCGTTCTCGCGTATCGCCTGCAACGCCCGGCCGATCCTGGAGTTCCTGAGGAGAAGCGAGGCCCAGATCATCAGGATCAGCGACAACGCGGCCAGATAGAAAAAGTTGGTTGGACCCGAGAGATCGATGGGGCCAATCCAGGGCGCTGGTATCCCGCTGATGCCGTCGGAGCCATTGGTAAGATCCTTGGAGTTTATCAGGATCAGCTGCACGATGATCCCGAAGCCGATGGTGGCCATGGCGAGGTAGTGGCCCGACAGCTTGAGGGTCGGGATCCCGAGCAGCACGCCAAACAATCCCGCCACCAGTAGGGCGGCCACGATCGCGGGCCACGGCGACCAGTCCAGCTTAGTGGTAAGCAGTGCCGCGGTGTACGCGCCCACACCCCAGAAACCTGCCTGCGCCAGGGAGAGCTGCCCGGTGTAGCCGAGGACGATGTTCAGCCCCAGGCAGGCTATCGAGAAGCTAATTGCGAGGTTGAGCAGATTCAACCAGTAGTCGCTGCCCACCAGACGTGGTAGGGCGGCAACGCACAGTGCAAGCAAGGCGAGGAGGAGAAACTTGGCGACCCGTGCAGTCATCTCATTTCCTCCTAAGCCTTCTCTGCGACTTTCTCGCCGAAGAAGCCCTGGGGCCGAAGAAGCAACACCAGGATGAGGACCAAGAAAGCGAAGGCGTCCCGATAGCCGCTGGAGATGTAGAAAGCACCGAACTCCTCAATGATCCCCAGGAAGAGACCACCGATAATGGCCCCCGGCACGCTGCCGAAACCACCCACTATCGTGGAGCAGAACGCCTTCAAGCCGAGCATCGCTCCCATCTCCTTGGTGACGTAGAAGATGGGACCGATCAGGACGCCGGCCACGGCCCCCAGCATGGAGCTGTACACGAATGTTATGGCGATCATGGTCGCGACCGGAATGCCGAGCAGGCG
>JAJYNT010000120.1 GCA_021786215.1 Chloroflexota bacterium
GCGCCAGAACGCGGTCCCCCCGGAAGTGGTGACTTCCGTGATGGCTCGCTGCCAGCCCGGGGGCAGGAACAGTCCGAGAGCATCGATGAGGGTTCCGCGGTAGTAGCCAGCCATCCAGGAAGCCACCTCAACCCGCTCCGGCGAGAGGCAAGGCGCTTCTTCGACGAGGCCGCGCAACTCCCGGGTCGCGACGGCTGGAGGCATGTTACTAGTCTCGACGACGATGCCCGGTAGCGTGCGAGATCCGAAGGGGACAACCACAAGCGCGCCCGGCACCACCGACATTCCCGGGGGAACTGAGTAGCTGAAGAGGGTACCAACGCGGACCGGCACTGCGACGGCCACGCGGGCGAAGGTCATACGACCACTCGGCGGCGCTTCACTCGACATCGTTCGGCCACCACTATGGCCCTCACCTTGTCCACAGCCTCCTCGAGTCCACCGTCGGGGTTGACAACCTCGTAGTCGAATTCGGGAAGCCGATTCATCTCATCATAAGCGTTGGCAATGCGGGTCGCCAACTCATCGGGGGTCTCCGTGCCCCGTTGGGTCAATCTCGCGATCAGGGACTCCATGGATGGAGGTGCCAGGAAGATGAGGACCGCCAGTGGGACCTTGGACCGGATGGCCGCGGCCCCCTGCACGTCTACTCGCAGCAGGACGTCCTGGCCGCCCTCGATGAACTGCCGGACGGAGCTCCGAGGAACGCCATAACGATGGCAGTGTACGTGGGCCCACTCCAGCAGCTCATCCTGAGCGATCATCCGGTCGAATTCTTGTTCGGAAACGAAGAAGTAATCCTTCCCCTGAACCTCGCCCAGACGCTGTCGCCGGGTGGTGGCGGTAACACCGAAGTTAAGGGAGAATCCGTCCTGCCTCAGCTTCGCCATGACGGCGTCCTTGCCCACCCCTGACGGCCCCGACAGGACGAAAAGCAGTCCGGGAGTCACATCTACTGTCTCGCTCACCCTTCCGTACCCCGTTGGCGGCCCAACCGACCCGCCATGGTCTCCGGATGGATCGGGGCCAGGATCAGATGTCCGTTGTCCATCACGATAACCGATTTAGTGCGGCGCCCGTAGGTCAAGTCGATCAACCGGTTCGCTTCCCTGGCTTCCTGAACGAGCCGTCGAATTGGCGATGAGTCCGGCGCCATCACTGCCAACACACGGTTCGCGGCCACCACGCTGCCGAACCCGATATGGAGCAACTCCACGGCCAAGGGACACTCCTCCGCGTGCTATACTTCAGATTGGACGGCTGCTGGAATTCCTGCATAACCTACCTAGGGGAGGGCCGGCCGTGACCTTCGATGCGCTGGCGATGCACGCCGTAAAGGACGAACTGGAGTCCACTATCCTGGGGGGCCACATCGAGAAGGTGGTTCCTCTCTCCACGCTCGAGGTAGGGCTTCGCATCCGCGCCCAACATCGCGATTTCAACCTGCTGATGTCGGCCGACCCTCAGTCTGCTCGAGTCCACCTGGTTCGGGGCACCCTCCGGAGACTCTCCGAGGATGTGACCCCATTCCTGCTGCTGCTTCGCAAGTACCTACGGGACGGACGGATCGCTGCAATTCGGCAGCCATTACTTGAACGAGTTCTCGAGCTGGCGGTGGAGAACCGCCAGGACGATGGCTCGATAACCGCCTCTGTACTAATTATAGAGACTATGGGTAGGCACAGCAATGTGATCCTGGTGGGACCCGATGGGAAGATACTGGATGCGCTCAAGCGGGTGCCCCCTTCTCTCAGTCGCCAGCGTCCGGTGTTGCCCCATCTACCCTACACCCCACCGCCGCCGGCTGAGAAACTGAACCCCGCTTCGCCTCTCCTGGCCCGTCAACTGGCCACGTCAGCCAAACAGATGGGTCAGACCGCTCCTCTGTGGCGCTTCCTACAGGAGACGGTGACCGGACTTGGCCCGCTTTCGGCAAGAGAGGTGGTGTATCGGGCGCAAGGAAACATTGCCGCGACCATCGGCAACGTCATCTCATGGCAAGGGATAGTCGACGCGCTCAACACCCTGCTGAGCCCCGTGGAGACCCACCTATGGTCCCCGTGCGTGGTCTTGGAGGGGGGAGCTGTGCTCCACTTCGCCCCATATACTCTGACCCAGTTTTCAGGGTCGCAACTGGAGCCGGTGGAAAGCATCAGCGGAGTCGTGGAGCGAGCCTATTCGGAGAGGCTTCGCCTGCGTCCTGGCGAGGCCTTGCGTGCGCCGCTGCGAGCGGCGGTACAGGTGCGACTGGACAGGGTGCAACGCAAAGAGGATTCCCTCCGCCTGGCTCTGACCCGGGGTGAGAAGGCCGAGGAGCTCAAGCTGAATGGCCAGACGATCCTGGCCAGCATGGCCGGAATCCAGCCAGGGCAGACCGAGCTGCCATCGGAAAATGGCACCATCAGCCTGGACCCGAAGCTCAGTCCTTCGGAGAACGCACAGCGATACTTCCGGGAGTACACAAAGGCTCGAGATGCCACCAGGGAACTGCCGGAGTTGTTGGAGAGGGTTAGGCTGGACAAGGAGTATCTGCAACAAATGCTCACCCTGGTGGAATTGGCCGAAGGTGAGGTGGAACTGCGAGCCCTATCCAGGGAACTGGCCGAGACCAGAGAAGGCGCCGTAGGATCGGGGAGCGGATCGGTATCAGGAGCGACCACCCGGCCCGGTTCCAACCGCGATCAGGGAAAGGCCAAGCGAACGACGGGCCGCCCGAAGGCCGACCAGACGCTGGGCACGGTCAGACGAGTGACCACGGCCGGCGGTCATCAGATATTGATGGGCGGGAGCGCCAAGGGCAACGAACGAGCAACCTTTGACCTCAGCGCCGGAAATGACATCTGGTTCCACGCTCGGGGGATCCCGGGAGCCCACGTGATACTGAAGGTGGGAGGGCAGGAACCCTCCCACCGCACCCTGTTGGAAGCAGCCCGCCTCGCGGCCCTCCACAGTCAGGCCCGTGGGAGTACGAAGGTTCCGGTGGACTACACCCTCCAGCGGTACGTGAAGAAGGTGAAGGGAGGGCCTCACGGGCTCGTCACCTACAGCCAGGAAAGAACCGTCAGGGTCGACGCCACCGAATCGCAAGCCCAGGGGCTGCCTGAAGAAGAGTAGGGACCGTCTACGACATTTCTACGTCCTCTTGTCCGAGGCTATGCTCGGAAGCAGTAGCTTGACCACCCCTGCCACGATGATCGCCCCAACGATGGCGGGGACTATCGGTATGCGCGCGAGCACGGGTCCAACGTGGCCC
>JAJYNT010000011.1 GCA_021786215.1 Chloroflexota bacterium
GCGGAGGGTGCTCGAGACCGGCGAGCCGGCTAGGGCGGAGGTGCATCTCACCTTTGATGGGATCGAGCGCTGGTCGGATCTGGCGCTGCAGCCCAGGAGGGACAACGAGGGCCGGATCGTGGGGCTATCGGGATACGATCGCGAGATCACCGACCGGAAGCGGGCGGAGGAAGTGCTGCGGGAGAGCCAGGAGCGCTATAGAGACCTGGTGGAGAGCACCAGCGACTGGGTCTGGGAGGTGGATGCGGACATCCTGTACAGCTACGTTAGCCCTCGCGTTCGGGACCTATTGGGCTACTCACCCGAAGAACTGCTGGGCAGAAGCCCCTTCGAACTGATGCCTCCTGAGGAAGCTCAGCAGGCGGAGGCTGCCCTCTGGCCTGCCCTGGCCGAGCATCAACCCTTTCATTCCCTGGAGAATGTCAACCTGCACAAGGATGGTCACCTGGTTGTGCTGGAGACCAGCGGAATGCCATTCTTCGATGCCGCTGGCAAGTTCTGTGGCTACCGCGGGATCGATCGGGACATCACGGAGCGAAGGCAGGCAGATCGGCTGAGGGAGGAGTATCTCTCTCTGATATCCCACGACCTGCGTGCTCCGCTGGCCGTCATCATGGGGCAATCCGATTGGCTTCAGCGATTGCTGGACAGGCAGGGTCTGGAGCGAGAAGCCGCCAGCGCCGGCTCGATCCTGAACGGGGCCAAGAGAATGAACTCGATGATCGAGGATCTTGTGGAGTCGGCTAGCCTGGAGGCCGGCCGCATGGAGATGCGCAAGGAGCCTCTAGACCTGGTTGCGCTTGCCTCCGAGGTGGTGCAACGGGCGGGCACCATCGAAGATCGGTTGCGGCTGCAGGTAGAGGTGTCGGAGAGGGTTCCCCTGGTGCCGGCCGACCCGGAGAGGATCGAGCGGGTGTTGGTAAATCTGATCACCAATGCCCTGAAGTACTCCGCGCCGGACACGCCGGTTGTGATCCGGGTGGGCCGACGGAACAAAGAAGCTGTGGTGTCCGTGACGGACCAGGGGGTTGGTATCCCTGCCGAGGACATCCCACACCTCTTTGGACGCTTCTTTCGAGCCAGGATCGCGCTTAAGGCAGCGGGGCTGGGTCTCGGATTGTACATCAGCAGATTGATTGTGGAGGCCCACGGGGGCCGGATCTGGGCGGAGAGTGAGGTGGGGAAGGGGAGCACGTTCTCCTTTATTCTCCCTCTGCAGGAACCGCCCGGCTCATAGCCGCAAGACGAATTCTGATAACCCCCTCTCCCTTTGGGAGAGGGTCGGGGTGAGGGCTGGAGGCCCGCGCTCCCAGCAGCACCTCCCCAGATGTGATTCTTCCTGAAAGATGCCCGTACATTCTTCGTTCGATCAGCGACTACTACTCTTGAAAGGGATGTGGCATCACGGCAACGTTCACTTCAGGAGAGATATGACTATGATGCAGAAGCTACTTGATCGTTGGGCAAGGATGGGGAAAGCACGGTGGATACTGGGGTCCGGGGTGGCAGCCAGCGCGATCTTCGCGGCGACGCTCGTTCCCGTGTTGGCAGCCCCATCGGCCGCGGACCCGACCCCCGCGGCGACGGCCACCGTCGTGCAGCCGGATCAGCAGGCCAAGGGCAACCACCAGCGACTGGAGAAGCTGCTCCAGCGGGAGCAGAAGGAGCTGGCCCAAGGGCAGAAGGTGCTGGATCGCGCCAACAACGTCATATCCAAGATCCAGGATCGCATCAACAACCTGAACTCCAAGGGCCAGAACAGTTCTTCGCTCCAAGCTGCCCTCTCCGGCTTCCAGAATGACGTCAACTCCGCTCAGAGCAGCTACAACTCAGCCAAGGGCATCCTGGACACCCACGCCGGTTTCGATGGGAACGGCCATGTGACCGACGTTGCCCAGGCGAGGAACACCCTGACTACCGCGCGGAAGGCGATGCTGCAGTTTCGGCAGGCCGCGAGGCGAGCCACGAGCGATTTTCGCACCGCTAGAAGCCATTTGGCTCAGGAGAACCGATTGGCCCGCGAGCAGAAGCAGCTGACTGTTGAGCAAAAGCGGCTTGATCGGGCCAACAAGATGGCTACCAACATTCAGAGCCTCATCGACAAGCAGAAGTCGAAGGGGAAGGACACCTCCACGGTTGAGACGGCCCTGGCCGCTTTCAAGGCTGCCATTGGCTCTGCCCAGAGCAGCTACAACTCCGCCAGCAGTACCCTGAACAGCCATGCCGGTTTCGACGGGAACGGGCAGGTGACCGACGCCGCTCAGGCCAAGGACACCCTGCAGAGCGTCGCCAAGGACTTCCAGCAGTTGAACCACACCCTGGGGCAGGCTGGCAAGCAGTTGCGCCAGGCGATCAAGGATTTCCGCACCGCCAACAAAGCAAAAGCATAACCATCGATCGCAGGACCTCACTTGTAGATGGCTTGAACCGCTGTGGTCAACGAGTCGCCGGCCTGTCACAGGCCGGCGACTCGCCGCCGAAACGTCCGTCTTCTGGGCGATGAGCTCCGAGGTCTCGTTTCCAGTTCCTGGCTTGGCGGCACTACGTGGCCCGGCCAGGGCTGGCGTGGCAGCCGTCGCCCCAGGGACCGCTCGATCTGGCGCAACTTGGCGCCGTCCTCAGGGGTCAGCAGGGTGATGGCCACCCCCTCGCGCCCCATCCGGCCGGTTCTACCAGCCCGGTGGGTGAACATCTCTGCCGATTCGGGCAACTCGTAGTTGATCACCCCTTCGATCCCCTCCACGTCGAGCCCCCGAGCCGCGACGTTGGTGGCCAACAGGATCTGGACTCTTCCAGATCGGAAGCTGGACATCACCCTCTCTCGGGCGCTCTGGTCCAGGTTGCCCTGAAGGGCCGCCACCGGGTAGCCCCGGCGGTTGAGGTCGCGGGCCAGCCTCTCAACCCCCAGCTTGGTCCTGCCAAATACCAGGACCGGGCCGTCGCCCCTGTGGTCCAGCAGGGTGCAGAGGGCCTCCAGCTTACCGTCGGCGGCCACTTCGTACACCACCTGCTCGATCTCAGGCACCGCCTCTGTATTGCTGTCCACTCGGACGGTTATGGGGTTGCGGAGGTGACGCTTGACCGTCGACATGATCCATTCGGGGACCGTGGCCGAGAAGAGGACGGTTTGCCGCTCCTCGGGCATCAGGGATAGGATCTTCTCCACTTCGGGCGCGAAGCCCCTATCTAGCATCTCGTCGCCCTCGTCCAGGACAAAGATTCGCAGATGCTGAGGCGGCAGG
>JAJYNT010000029.1 GCA_021786215.1 Chloroflexota bacterium
CTTCAAACAGTAACAGCTTCACTCCCGGAGGTATCACGCCACGATGCCTCCGGGAGCGCAGAACGCGGTATTCGGCAGAAAGCGAAGGGATGGCTCTCCAGTGTTGGGTTACATTGCGCGGCGTTTCCTTCTCGCCATACTGACGGTCTGGGCTATCACTGTTCTCTCCTTCATCATCATCCATCTGACCCCGGGTGACTACGTTTCTGCCTACATCGCCCAGGCATCAGCCTCGGGCAGCATAGTCTCGGAAGCAGAGGCTCAAGCGCTCCGTGCCCAGTATGGCCTGGACCAGCCGATCTACATGCAGTACATGCGCTGGATGGGGCTCATGTCGCGGGGCAACTTCGGCATGGCCCTCCAGTGGGGGCGCCCGGTGATCGACGTGATCGGCGACCGGCTCATGCTCACCATAGTGATCTCGATCGCCGCTACCCTTTTCACATGGGCGGTAGCCATTCCCATAGGGATCTACTCTGCCGTCCGGCAGTACTCCATAGGTGACTACGTCTTTACGTTCGTGGGATTCATCGGACTGGCGGTTCCGGCCTTCATGCTGGCCCTCGTGGTGATGTACCTGGGGTTCGTGTACTTCCATGCCGATGTGGGCGGGCTGTTCTCAAGGGGCTATGAGCAGGCTCCCTGGAGCCTGGCGCGCGTCTGGGACCTGATCAAGCACCTGCCTATCCCGGCAATCGTCCTCGGCCTGGGCAGCACCGCGCAGATGATCCGAATCCTCCGTGCCAATCTGCTGGACGAACTGCGCAAGCCTTACGTGGTTACCGCAAGGGCCAAGGGGCTTCCAGAGAGCCGGGCTATCTTGAAGTATCCGGTCCGTGTCGCCCTCAATCCTTTCGTCAGCACTATCGGCTACCTGTTTCCTTACGTGGTGTCGGGAACCATTATCGTCTCCCTCGTCCTGAATCTTCCCACCGTCGGGCCGCTCCTGCTTCAGGCCCTGGTGTCTCAGGACATGTACCTGGCGGGTACCATCATTTTGATGCTGGGCGTGATGACCGTCATAGGCACCTTCGTCTCGGACCTGCTCCTGATGTGGATTGACCCGCGAATCCGGCTGGGGGATCAATGATAACCGAATCCAAAATTCTTGAAGACGAATCGGTGAGCTCTTCGGCTGAGGAGCGGGTTGCAGTGGCGACCCAATGGCAGCTGATGTGGTGGCGCTTTCGTAAGCATCACCTAGCGATGGCCGGAACCATACTGATCCTACTCTTCTACCTGAGCGTCGTCGGTGCGGATTTCCTGGCCTACGCCGACCCGACAGCATCCGAGGCTCAGCGCTCCCTGCTGCCGCCTCAGGCGATCCAGCTGTTTGACAATGGGGCGTTCAGCCCATTCGTCTACGCGCTGAAGGGCAAGCGTGATCCTAAGACCTTCATGCGGGTCTACACCGTGGACGAGACTCAGAAGATCCCTGTCAGCTTCTTTGCTCCGGGCTTCGAGTACAAGCTTTTCGGGTTGATCCCGACAAACCTGCATCTCATTGGGGTCTCGGGCGCAAAGGCCCAGGATACCCTCTTCCTGCTGGGGACGGATCTGCAGGGGCGCGATCTCTGGTCCCGCCTCATGTACGGCACGCGGACCTCCCTGACCATCGGACTGGTCAGCGTGGCGCTCAGCCTCTTTCTCGGTATCCTCCTGGGCGGCCTGTCCGGTTTCTACGGTGGAGTGCTGGACACCGTGATCCAGCGAATGATCGAGATACTCAGGTCGATACCGACGATCCCGCTCTGGATGGGACTGGCCGCCGCCCTGCCCAACGACTGGAGCGTAACCCAGGTCTATTTCGCCATCACCATCATCATCTCGCTGATAGGCTGGACCGATCTGGCCAGGGTGGTGAGGGGTCGATTCCTTTCCCTGCGGGAGGAGGATTTCGTCATGGCCGCGGAGCTGTCGGGGT
The DNA here is from genome assembly GCA_021786215.1 of Chloroflexota bacterium. The sequence goes on from JAJYNT010000029.1 coordinate 1,925, forward strand.
GCGGCAGGATGAGAATCATCTTTCGCCACATGGTCCCCTCGTTTCTGAGCCACATCATCGCGGCGACCACGTTGGCGCTTCCCGCGATGATCATCAGCGAGACCAGCCTCAGCTTCCTGGGGCTGGGGCTGCGGCCGCCGGCCATCAGCTGGGGGGTGCTGCTCCAGCAGGCGCAGAACATACAATCGCTGGCCATTTCCCCGTGGCTGCTGACACCGGTGATCCCGGTCATCTTTTCGATCCTTTCGTTCAACTTCATGGGCGATGGACTGCGGGATGCGGCCGATCCCTACGGCGTGTAGGAGCCGGCCAATGGAGAACGGATTGAAGCCGCTGTTATCGGTGCAGAACCTGAAAACCTACTTCTCCTCGGACGAGGGGTTGACCAAGGCGGTAGACGGGGCCAGCTTCGACCTTTTTTCAGGGAAGACACTCGGGGTTGTCGGCGAGAGCGGGTGCGGGAAGAGTGTCACCGCCAGGTCGATCCTGAGAATAGTGGAGCACCCTGGCCGGATAGTGAGCGGCAAGATCATGCTGCGGCGCGGTGCGCGCGCCGATGGCCCGGAAACAGGTGACGAGGAGATCGATCTCACCAGGCTGGATTCGGACGGCAAGGAGATGCGCTCGATCCGAGGTAAGGAGATCGGCTTGGTGTTTCAGGAGCCGATGACCTCCTTCAGCCCGGTTCACACGGTGGGGAGCCAGATCGTGGAGGCCATCCTGCTGCACCAGAAGGTGAGCAAGCGTGAGGCCAGAGAGAAGGCCATCGAGCAACTGAAGTTGGTGGGCATCCCGAAGCCGGAGCGCCGGGTGGACGAGTACGCATTCGAGCTGAGCGGCGGGCTCAGGCAGAGGGCGATGATTGCCATGGCCCTCTCCTGTGATCCCAACCTGCTGATCGCGGACGAGCCGACTACCGCCCTCGACGTCACGACCCAGGCCCAGATACTGGATCTGTTGCGCCACCTTCAGGAGCAACGGGGAATGGCGATCATGCTGATCACCCACAATCTCGGGGTGGTGGCCGAGATGTCCGACAGCGTCGTGGTGATGTATCTTGGGAGGGTTGTGGAAGAGGGTCCGGTGGATGCTATCTTCCACTCGCCGGCTCATCCCTACACACGTGCATTGCTCCGGTCCATACCGAGCATACACTCAGCCTCGCGGGTTAAGCTGCCCACCATCACCGGATCGATCCCGCATCCCTATAACCGGCCTCTTGGATGTCCCTTCCACCCCCGTTGCCCGAGCTACATGCCTGGGATCTGCAACCAGAGGGAGCCGGGCATGGTGA
>JAJYNT010000265.1 GCA_021786215.1 Chloroflexota bacterium
CTGGGCCGAGCTGGATGGGCAGCCCGCCTATCCCCTGGAGGACCTGGTGCCGCAGCTTCGGGTCGGCGACGCCTTCCGGGTCGGGGTGTGAGGATGGCTCTTGTGGATTACCTGATCGCCCGAGACGGACTGCCTGCCAGACAAGGACTGGCCTACGACTACGTCCTGGCGGGTGATGGACTCTACCTGGTCGCGGAGAACCGGTACCTGGAGGTAAGGGTACCGGTCGCCACCGTCCCGGTGCGAGGGCTTCCGCCGATCTACCCCTGTTGCATCCTCCGGGCCGAGCGGCTCCCCGGAGAGCTATGGGATGGGATCGTGACCGCTGCCCGCCTTTGGAGTCTCTGCGGCCACGAGGTCCTACTGGCCGTGACCTTCAGCGAGTCCTCGGGATATCGGCTCGTTTTGCCCCAGCAGATCGTGGGTCCGGAGAGCGTCTTCTACCGTCTCCCGTCGCACGTGGTGCTTCAGATCCACTCTCACCGCCACTACCCCGCCCGCTTCAGCCCGACCGACGACGCCGACGAGCAGGGGCTCTGTCTCTACGGCGTCCTGGGGCGGCTCGACGGCGACCGACCGGAGGTGGCCCTGCGGGTCGGCGCCTACGGCTACTACCTGCCGGTCCCCTGGGACTCCGTGTTCATGGGTGATCGCGGCCCCTTCCGCGATGCCAACTTCGATCCTATCGATGATAGGGACCCAACAGAGGTCGGCGATGGCCTATAGGGTTGACACCAGCGGGAGTGCAGCGGAGGGACCGCCCCTCTGCCACGAGCGGGAGGCGACCATCGTCTTGGTGGGCTGCGGCGGCACGGGAGGCTTCTTGGCCGAGGCAGTCTGCCGTCTGCTTATGGATCGGAAGGCCCAGCTCTACCTGGTGGACATGGATCGGGTCGAGTCCCACAACGTGGCCCGCCAGGCCTTCGACCGATCGGAGGTCGGCCACTTCAAGGCGGAAGTGCTCGCCCGACGGCTCTCTCGACGTTTCGGTCGTGAGATCGGCTACTCGGTGCTGCCCTACGACCGAGAACTCCACTCCCAGGTCTTCGACCATCCGCGCAGCAGGCTTAACCTGATCATCGGCTGTGTCGACAACGCTGCAGCTCGTCGGGCCATTGCGGAGACGCTGGATGCGCCAATCGGGGGGCATAGCTACACGCGCTCGATTGGGAGCGTCTGGTGGCTGGATTGCGGCAACGGCCACAACTCCGGCCAGATCCTGCTGGGTAATGTGGCCCGCCCCGAGGAGCTGCGCGGCGCCTTTGTTCCACAGCTCGGCCTTTGCCGTGCCCTGCCCGCGCCGAGCCTTCAGCGTCCAGACTTGCTGGAAGCCCCGCCGGCTCCCCAGCCTCGACTCGATTGCGCCGAAGCAGTCGCTCAGGGCAGCCAGGGACCGACCATCAACCAGGTCGTGGCGGCCATTGCCGCCAGCTACGTCGAGAAGCTGCTCGCGGGCAAATGCACCTGGATGGCCAGCTACTTCGACCTGGACGACGGGACGCTCAGGTGTGTGGCGGCCGATCCCAAGACCGTCGCGGCGATGGCCGGCTTGCACCCCAACGCGGTCGCCCCTCCCGCGAGCAAGGGTTAGCGGTGGCTGAACTCCAGTGGACGAAGGAGGCAACCCATGATTGTAAGCTCCGAGTCGAATAGCAGGCGTGGGGAGGAAGCGCGGACAGTCGAGTCCGAGGCTCTCCCCGTCCTCCAAGCCGCTGGTTTCAGCGCCAGCGTCGACGTGTTCGCCTGGGAGCCCGACCCCGACCCGGCCGCCCGTCGGATGAGGCTGTGGCTCCTCTCGCTCCTCGGACCCCAGGAGTCGGTGAAGGCCCTCTGGGCCCGCCTGATCAAGGGTGAGATGGCCACACTCAGCTTCGAGGATCTCGGCAGCGCTCGCTTCTGCGCCCTGGCCCCCGAGGGTCCGCGAGGTTGGCGCTTCTTCACCGCTAACCTGCGAGCCGCGGCCGGGTATCAGGGTCTGCTGGTGCCGGAGGCCGCACTCTACGGCAGCGGGAGAACGGACTTCCTACTCCTGGTGCGCCAACCGGAAGAGGCTCCGATGCTCCATTACCGCTTCCTGAACCGGCGGCTGGACCTGCCGCTGCACCCCAGTTGGGCACCCTGGCTCTGGGATCGAGCCATCGGCAGTGGCGAAGCGATTGCCCTGGAGAGCCGGGGGCTCTGTGCCTATCGGTGCGTTCCCAACTCCGAGAAACTGGCCGTCGACCTGGGTGCCGCCGTCGCAGAGGGGATCCTCGGCCTGGCCGAAGAGGGCCGATAGCCTGCTGCGCCGGGTCATGGGAAGGCGCGATCCTGCTTGCGCTCACCAAACGCCAACCTCCGACGACTGCCCATCAGCTCCAGACTGATCCAGACCTACGTGAAGGAGGTCGAAAGACTTGGCTCGACTCGAATCCGCCGCCCGGGCGGGATACTGGCCGACGCCGCCCCGGGTGGCCGCAGCCATCGCCAGGCACCTTGCTCCATCGACGAGGGGCTCCAAACGCGTCGTCCGGCTGCTCGACCCGTGCGCCGGCATGGGCGAGGCCGCGGCGACCATCGCCACAGCCCTTGGTGCCGAGAGCTACGGCATAGAGCTGAACGAGGAGCGGGCGGAGGCCGCGCGCGCGAGGATCGACCACGTGCTGGCTACCAGCGCCTTCGCCGTTCGCCTCGCCAACGGCGCCTTCTCATGCCTGCTCTTGAACAGCCCTTATGATTACGATGACGAGAAACGCCGCCTGGAGCACGCCTTCCTCACCGGCCTCTCCCGGGCGCTCTGCCCGAGGGGTGTGCTCGTCTTCCTGATCCCGCAGCGCCGGCTGGCCGTCTCGGCCCGCTACCTGACCAGCCACTATACGGGCCTGCTCGGGTTCCGGTTTCCCGACCCGGAATACGCGGCCTTCCGGCAGATGGTGCTCTTCGGCGTCAAGAAGCCGCAGCCGACGCTGGACCTGCAAAGCCAGAGCCGGCTGGAAAGCTGGAGCGAGGCCGACCTGCCGATCCTGCAGGACGTATTGGCTGGACCGATGTTGAACGTGCCGGCTCTGCCCAGCGGCGAAATCCTGTTCGCCTCGCTCTTCTTCGACCCGGTCCAGGCGGCGGCCGAGGCGAGGCGCCGGGGGGTGTGGGCTCAGCCTCAATTGGTCGAGCAGCTCTGGCCGCCGGACGAGCGGCCGGTTCGGCCCTTAATGCCCCTGCGCAAGGGACACC
>JAJYNT010000310.1 GCA_021786215.1 Chloroflexota bacterium
CGACCCGATTCGTGAGGAAGACGATCACCAGGTCGTACTCCGGGTCGATCCAGAGATAGGTACCGGACATGCCGCCGTGGCCGTAGCCCGTGAGGGAAACGAGCCTTCCCTCCTGGGGCACCACCTTCTCCCACGATAGTCCCCAGTACTCAGGTCCGCCATCGCCGTACCGGCGAACGCCCTGAACGTGCAGCGCGGTCATCACCCTGAGCGCCGCCGGCCCCAGAAGCCTTCCCCGTTGCCCCGTCCCCCCATTAAGAAAACTCTGGCCAAAGGCAACCAGATCCGCAGCGGTGCTGAAGAGACCCCCGCTGGGCATCGCCAGGGCAATAAAGCCATCCATGCCACCGGGCGCATCGGGGAAGTCCTGCACAGGCATCACCCTGGGGCTCTTCTCCGGCTCCGGCTGAAAGCTGGTATCTACCATGCCGGCCGGACCGAAAACCCGCTCCCAGAGGTACTGCTGATAGCTCATGCCGCTCAGCCGATGCAATATCTCTCCCAGGATCCGATAGGAGACGTTGCAGTACTCGAAGTGAGAGCCCGGCGGGAAACGGAGGTGGGTCTGCAGCGCACCCTCCAGGTCGGCCTGAACGGACGGTTGGACCGTGGGGTCGTGCCAGTAGTCGTCGGCCATACCGGAGGTATGCGTGAGGAGGTGCCACACGGTCACTCCCTCCTTCCCGTTCACCCCGAACTCCGGCAGGTAGCGCACCACCGGGTCCTCCACCAGCAGCTTGCCCTCCTCCACCAGCTGCATCACGGCGATCCCCACGATCGGCTTGGTGATCGATGCGATCCAGTAGATCCGGTCGGTGCCGACAACTCCCTCGGGGCCGTATGTCTCGCAGCGAAGGGTCTCCTCGCGGTTGGCCACCGCCAGCAATCCCGTGGGGAGTTCGCCCCGGGAGACCGCCTCCCGCAGCAGGTTGTAGGCCACCTGCAGCCGGCGAGGGCTCAGGTGAGGAGTGGATGGCTCAGGCATGGGATCCTCCTACAGTGATCTGGAGGAATCATGGTCTTTGGCAGAGCCCGGGTCAAGCGGCGACCTGTAAGACCGGGTTCCCACCGGCACTCCAGGAGCATCGCCCACCTGTGCACAAGTGGCCCATCAACTGCCCCCGCTTGGTATTCCTTGACTTTGCCCCTGCCCGGTTGATATCCTCCGATTCAGGGGTGGTTTGCGCCGGCTCCACGGTAGAGCATCCCCCGGCCAAGCACTCAGCACTTAGGACCCGATCAAGCACTCAGCACTCCGGACCCGATGCAGGAGGGACCCACTACGACTAGTCGGCAGCAAGGCAACATCCCCCCAGATACTCATGCCCGGGAAGCCGTGGCAGTAATCGACTTCGGCTCCCAGTACAGCCAGCTGATCGCTCGGCGGGTGCGGGAGTGCAACGTCTACTGCGAGTTGATCCCCTACAACGCCCCGGTCGAGCGATTCGCGGCCCTCAACCCGAGGGGGTACATACTGTCCGGCGGACCAGCTAGCGTCTACCAGGAAGGAGCCCCCCAGCTGCCCTCCCACATTCTGGAGAGTGGCCTGCCTGTCCTTGGGATCTGCTACGGCATGCAGCTGCTGGCCCATCAAATGGGGGGGGAGGTGGCACCGGGAGCACGTCGGGAGTATGGCCACGCCGTAGTGCAGCTGGATAGCCCACCGGCGCCGATCTTCCAGGGGCTTCCGGAGGATTTTCCCGTATGGATGAGCCATGGGGATATCATCACCAAGCTGCCTCCAGGCTTCCGGCCCCTCGCCCACACCGATAACTCTCCCCTGGCCGCGATGGGGAACGACGCGGGACTCGTTGGCCTCCAGTTCCACCCCGAGGTGGTGCACACCCCACTCGGCAAGGAGATCATCAAGAACTTCCTCTACCGGGAGTGCGGCTGCAGCGGTAACTGGACCCCCGGCTCCTACATAACGGAGACGGTTGCTAAGATCCGAGAGCAGGTGGGTGACGGCCGGGTCATCTGCGCCCTCTCCGGCGGCGTCGACTCGACGGTGGCGGCCACGCTGATACATCGAGCTATAGGCGACCGGCTGACCTGCGTCTTCGTCAATAACGGGCTGCTCAGGCTCAACGAGGCCGAAAGCACGCTCGAGGCCTTCCGTCGGCATCTTCAGCTGAACGTCGTGTACGTGGATGCCACCGACCGCTTCCTCTCGGCACTCAGCGGGGTGGTCGACCCGGAGCAGAAGCGGCGGATCATTGGCGCGGAGTTCATTCGAGTTTTCGAGGGAGAAGCTGCCAAACTGGGCAAAATCGACTTCCTGGCCCAGGGCACCCTTTACCCCGATGTCATAGAGAGCACCTCCCATGACACCACGGTGGCTGCCCGGATCAAGTCGCATCACAACGTGGGCGGTCTCCCAGAAAAGATGGACTTCGCCCTGGTGGAGCCGCTCCGCTATCTCTTTAAGGACGAGGTTCGGCGGGTGGGTCTGGAGCTGGGCCTTCCCGAAGCCATGGTGTGGAGGCAACCCTTCCCTGGGCCGGGCCTCGCCGTGCGGATCATAGGGAACATCACCCGAGAGCGGCTGGACACACTCCGGCTGGCCGACGCGGTGGTGAACGAGGAGGTCGCCCGAACCGTCCTGGAACGGCCCGTCTGGCAGAGCTTCGCCGTGCTCACCCCGCTGCAGACGGTGGGGGTGATGGGCGATGGGCGCACCTACGCCAACGTCGTGGCGGTTCGGATCGTGAACAGCGACGACGGCATGACGGCGGATTGGGCCAGGGTCCCATACGATCTGCTGGCCTGCATCTCGACGCGGATAGTCAACGAGGTGCCCGGCGTCAATCGGGTGGTGTATGACATCAGCTCCAAGCCCCCCTCCACCATCGAGTGGGAGTAGAGAGGCAATGATGATCATGTCTTTTGGGGACACCCCAAACCCCGCCAGGCGCTGCGCCCTGGACCCACTCAGGAGCTAGAAGATGAGAGTACTTGTGATCGGCAGCGGTGCCAGGGAGCACACAATAGTATGGAAACTGGCCCTCAGCCCCATGGTTGAGGAGCTTTACTGTGCCCCGGGCAATGCCGGCACCGGGCTCATCGCCCACAATGTGCCCATTTCCATCGGAGATCTCCAGGGACTGGCTGACTGGGCCAGGAGCCACAAGATCGACTTGACGATAGTCGGGCCGGAGCGCCCCCTGATCGAGGGGCTCGTCGACGTCTTTCAGCGGGCCGGTCT
>JAJYNT010000354.1 GCA_021786215.1 Chloroflexota bacterium
GAACCACATCGGCCCAGGGTGTGCCGGCTCCAGCCGGCACACCCTGGGCAGGGCGAACAGTCTGGATCTGACAGATCACGAACCGGTGTACAGCGGCTTGCCGTCGTAGGTGATCGACTTTATCTTCTGCTCTGCCTTCTTCACCAGTTCAGGCGTGAGCGGAACGTAGAGCAGGTCCTTTGCGTACTGCTGGCCGTCGTGGATGGCCCACCAGAGGTAGTCCACCACGGCCTTGCCTGTGGCCTGGTTTTTCTGCTGCTGGTCCACCAGCAGGTAGGTGTAGCCCGCGATCGGGTAGGAGTCCTTGCCGGGGGCATTGACTATGGAGATCCTCAGGTCATCCGGGACAGGGGTCTGGGAGAAGGCGGCTTGCGCGTCCGCTTCGGTGGAGGCGATGTTGGGTGCCACGAACTGCCCCGCCTGGTTCTGCAAGAGGCAGTATGGCAGCTTATTCTGGATCACGTAGGCAAGCTCCACGTAGCCCAGAGCGCCGGGTGTCTGCTTGACCAACCCGGCTACGCCGGGGTTCCCCTTGCCACCCAGCCCGACGGGCCAGTTGACCGAGGTGCTCTGCCCCACCTTGCTCTTCCACTCGGGGCTCACGCTGCTCAGGTAGCCGGTGAAGATGTTGGTGGTGCCGCTGCCGTCGGACCTATGCACCACGGCGATATCCTGGTCGGGCAGCTTGACGCCGGGGTTGAGGGCGGTGAGCTTGGGATCGTTCCACTTCTTGATGGTGCCGAGGTAGATGCCGGCGAGCACGTCCGGGGTGATCTTGAGGCCTGAGTCCACGCCGGAGACGTTGTAGCTGATCGCCACAGCGCCGGCTACCGTCGGAATGTGCAGGATACCCGGTGCCGCCTTCAGCTGATCGTCGGTTAGGGGGGCATCGCTGGCCCCGAAGTCCACGGTGTGGGCCGTCATCTGTTGGATCCCAGCGCCCGACCCGACGGCCTGGTAGTTGATCTTGACCCCGGTCTTCTGGCTGTAGACCTCGAACCATTTGGAGTAGAGCGGGTAGGGGAAGGTGGCCCCGGCCGCGGTCAACTCCTTGGCGGATCCATTGGATCCCGAGGGGGCGGTGGACGATTGAGCCGATGAGTCCGACTTGGATGGGGCCGATACTGGGGCTGCTCCGCCGCTGCACGCCGCGGCACCCACCAACAGCATAGCGAAGGCTCCGGCCAGCAAGGCCTTCCACCACTTGGTGGACACCGTTATCGAGCCCGCACGCGCTCTCGATCCTCTTGGCATGGTTTTCTTCCATCTCCTTTGTCTCTCAAGCTGTCTTCACATCTTGTCTTCGAGGGGAATGTTAGCCGGTGCGCTTTAACGGCTTCTCAACGGCATGTTAACGTTAGGTTAACGATTTGGAGCCCTTGCACCAGCTGTTGTCGGAGGCGTAGCCTATGGGGTGCAGTTCCCGGTGAGTCAGCACGAAGCAGGAGGAGCGGACATGTCTGAGCAGAAGGTACCAGAACCCGATATTCGAAGGGTGGAGGGTTTTCCGCTGCCCGAACACGAGTCCACGCATGTGGGCACCGAGCCCCTCCATCCCTCGGAGATGATCCGGCTGCCCGCGAAGCACAACCCCATCCTGCAGCAGTTGCTGGCTCGCATCAACGCCGATGAGGATCTGCACACCCTGTGGCGGTGCCAGAACATCAATGCGGTCGATCGATTGGGGATGAGCGACCACGGTCCCATCCACATGCAGATCGTGGTCAACATCGCACTGCGGCTGCTCCGCATGTTGATGGCCTCGGGTCTGGTTCCCAACGTGGTCAAGAACCACCAGTTAACCAACGAGGATGCCGAGGTGGTGGTCGTCCTCGCCTCCCTGCTCCACGACGTTGGAATGTCAATCGATCGTGTCAACCACGAGGAGATGGGGCTTTTCATCGCTCACCACAAGGCGCTGGAGCTGTTGGATGGGATCTATCCGGCGGCGCCCCGGAGGGTCGTGGTCTCCGAGGTGCTGCATGCAATCCTGAACCACCGCAGCGATGGCCGTCCGCTGACCCTCGAGGCGGGGACGGTACGGCTTGGGGATGCGCTGGATATGGCGAAAGGCCGAAGCCGAATCGCCTTCGAGGCGGGCCACATGAATATCCACTCGGTATCGGCCGCGGCGATAGACAGCCTCGAGATCGAGGAGGGGGAGACAAAGCCAATCCGTATCACCGTGCACATGCTGAACGCCGCCGGCCTCTTTCAGCTAGACGAGCTGTTGAAGAAGAAGTTGAAGAACTCCGGCCTAGAGCCCTATGTGGAAGTCTTCGCCGACGTCCTCGGCGAGGCGGACAAGAGGCTTTTCGAGACCTACCGGATCTGAGGGGCGGTTCGCCAACAGCACTTCTCAGACCCCACCCCTCTCCCCTCCCCGCAACGGGGAGGGGAGGGGGTGGGGTTCGACAAGCCTGAAGGCCCAATTTCTCTCCCTATCACGTTTTCCCTGTTCCTGCCGATTTGCACAGTAGCTGTGTGTCAGCATTGAGCCCGGAGCCGTGGTCTGCCCTTCACATGACGGGTGCCACCCATGGACATTCAGGTGACTGGAGTGAACATGAACAGCTCTGACAGAATCGCAGCTCATCTTCCAGAGGAGAAATACAGCTTTCCCAGGCCGGTCCTTTGGCGAGCTTTGCCGTCACTGGTGGCTCTTGCGATGCTCCTGGTCGCCGGTGAGGGGATGCTGTCCTGGCAGGGTCACCGCCTTCTTGCCCCGGCCGGAACGGCCGGAGCGGTCCTGCTGGCGCTGCTGCTGGGATCTATCTATGTCGCATTCAAGCGCATAGATACGGGCATCCGGGTCCAGCAGGCGAGACTGATGGAGAGTGAAGAGCAGCTACGCGACGTGACCGAAGAGTATCGACAACGCCAGCTGCTTGAACAATCCCACAGGCAAATGGGCGAGATCATCGAGTACCTGCCGGACCCAACGTTCGTCATAGACGCCGAGGGCAAGGTCATTGCCTGGAACCGGGCCATCGAACAGATGACCAGGGTCTCCAAAGAGGAGATTATCGGGAAAGGCGACCACGAATACTCCATTCCCTTCTACGGGGAGCGCAGACCGATTATCATCGACCTGGCCCTGTTGGCGGACTCCGAATTTGAGAAGGGAAAGTATGATGCCGTGTCCAGGAACGGCGATTCGCTCTTCGGGGAGGTTTACGTGCCGCAGACC
>JAJYNT010000296.1 GCA_021786215.1 Chloroflexota bacterium
GGCCGGCCATCGGTGCCGTGTTCCCCACTGCCAAGGGGAAGTGCTTCATCGTGGACGCCGGTGCCAACGTGGACTGCAAGCCCGAGTACCTGGCGCAGTTCGCCCTGATGGGGTCCGTTTACATGGAGCGGATCTTTGGGGTGGCCAGGCCCCGGGTTACGCTCCTCAGCAACGGCGAGGAGGACACCAAAGGAAACGGCCTGGTCCAGAGCTGCCGCCCCTTACTTGAGGCACTGCCCATCAACTTTACAGGCTACGTGGAGGGGAAGGATATCCCCACGGGTGCAGCCGACGTAGTGGTCTGCGACGGATTCACCGGCAACGTCGTCATCAAGCTCAGCGAGGGGCTGGCCTCGACCCTCTTCGACATACTGAAGGCGGAACTCACGTCTAACCTTGCCTCCAAGCTGGCTGCTCTGGCCCTCAAGCCAGCCTTCAGGCGGGTCAAGCGACGATTGGACTACGCCGAGTATGGTGGCGCGCCACTCCTCGGGGTGAAGGGGATCGCAATCATCGCCCACGGAAGATCCAACGCCCTGGCCATCAAGAACGGCGTCCGGGTGGCCAAGCAGGCAGTGGACCAGAAACTGGTGGAGGCAATAGAGACCGGCCTCGATCCTCACAACTCGTCTCAATAGGGAGGATGCTGTGAGTAGCAGCCCCACTATCCAGAAACAGATCAACCAGATCCCGGCTGGAGTCTCCAACCCACCGGAAGCCATCCCATCATCCCAGTCTCTGTCGCACGGAAAGAGCCCGAGCCACCCGCGCAGGGTAGTGATAACCGGACTGGGGGTGGTGAGCTCCCTCGGATTAGGTGCAGAGCGATTCTGGCGAGCCGTCAAGGCCGGGGAGACCAACATCGACAGAATGAGCCTCTTCGATCCGAGTTCCTTCCCCTGCCAGATAGCGGGCGAGGTGCGGGATTTTCGGCCGGCCGACTGGATCGAGGCGAAGGAAGCCCGCCGAATGGCCCGATTCAGCCAGTTCGCGGTGGCGGCCGCCCGTATGGCACTGGAGGATGCATCTCTCGATATCTCCCCAGCGGATGCGCACCGAGCAGGAGTCTATTTGGGCACCGGCATCGGTAGCCTGGGTACGATAACAGACGAGCACCAGCAGTTGCTGCAGAGGGGGCCGGACCGGGTGAGTCCGTTCTTCATCCCCGCCATGTTGCCGAACATGGGAGCGGCCCAGGTTAGCCATATCTTTGGCCTCAAGGGGTATAATTCAACTGCGGTGACTGCTTGCGCCGCCTCGACCCAGGCGATAGGGGAGGGAATGGAGGTGGTCAGGCGGGGTGCCGCGGATGTGATGCTGGTGGGAGGCGCCGATGCCTCGATCTGCCCTCTGGGGCTGGCCGGCTTCTGTGCCATCCGGGCGCTGTCGACCCGTAACGGGGATCCGAAGCACGCCAGCCGGCCCTTCGACGCACTGCGAGACGGTTTCGTACCGGGGGAAGGCTCGGCGATCCTGGTGATCGAGGAATTGAGCCACGCGGTGGCAAGGGGGGCTCGGATATACGCCGAACTGGTGGGCTTTGCTTCCACCGCCGACGCCTATCATGTGGTGGCACCGGAACCGGAGGGAGAGGGGGCGGCCAGAGCGATGGAGGAAGCGTTGGCGAACGCCGGGGTGCGGCCCGAGGAGGTCGATTATATTAACGCTCACGGGACCTCGACACCGCTGAACGACGCCACTGAGACGAGGGCGATCAAGCGGCTGTTCGGGGAGCACGCATACCGGGTCCCAATCAGCTCGACCAAGTCGATGCTGGGCCACCTGCTGGGGGCTTCCGGAGCCCTGGAGTCGGTGGCCACGGTGATGACGTTGTTTGAGGGTTTCATTCACCCCACCATTAACCTTGAGGAGCCCGACCCCGAGTGCAATCTGGACTACGTGCCGGGGACGGGAAGGCGCGCCGAGGTGAGGGTCGCGCTGAAGAACTCCTTTGGTTTCGGGGGTCAGAACGCCTGCCTCGTATTCAAGAACTACTCATAGGTGTATCAATGCAAATCGTCGAGAACAAGAGCTACGTTAGCGGTAAGGTGAAGATCGGCAACATAGCCAACTTTGCCTCCATGGGTCTGCTGGTAGTTGGCTTCGGGCTCTCCCTGCTGACAGGCAGATTCGGCGAGCAGGCGATCCTCGCCGCCTACGCGGCGCTGATCGGCGCCTTTCTGCTGCTCAGCTTCGGTCGGAACTACACCCGTCGGTGGGGATCTCGCTTTCGTCAGGACCAGTGGCTGATTCCGGCCCTGCGGGGGGTCGACAATCGCTACACCATGTTCAACTTCGCCGCCCAGGGGTTGCCCGACCATCTGCTGGTTGGCCCTGGCGGCCTGTTCGTGCTGGTTCCGAAGCCGAACGGCGGCACCGTCCGCTTTCAAAACGGACGCTGGGCCAGGGGAAGCATCGGGAGCAATCTGTTTCGGGGTCTGACGGAAGGTGGACTTGGAAACCCGTTCGCCGACGTCAACAGGGTGCTGGGGATGTTGGCCAGCTATCTGAAGAAGAATGGCTCCGAGGAACTGGTCGCGGGCCTGGAGGCGCGTCCCATCCTCGTCTTCACCAATCCGGGGGCTCGACTGGAGGTTCAAAGCCCTCCGATCCCCGTGATGCAGCCCAAGGAGTTGAAGACGATCTTCAGAAAGGCCAAGCCTGTCCTGGCGCCGGAGAAGGTGGAGGAGTTGGTCCGGGTGCTCGGCCAGGAGGTGGAGGTTGGGTGAGACGGTGATCCGGCAGCCCGGCTCGCGTCACTGCTACGTCTGTGGCCAAGACAACCCGGTTGGGCTGAAGGTCCAGTTTCACCAGCAGGGGGACCAGGTGGTGACCCACTTCACCCCTGGTCCCGAGCATCAGGGATATCCCGATCGAATGCATGGTGGGATCGCCAGCGCCCTGCTGGACGAGACCATCGGACGGGCGGGATTCATCCACGGGTATTGGACCTTCACCGCCAAGTTCGAGGTCAAGTACCGCAAACCGATCCCGTTGGGGCAGAAGATCACGGTTACCGGTGAGGTAACCAGGGACCGCGGACGCATGGTTGAGGCCCGAGGGCGGATACTGCTGGCCGACGGCACGGTAGCCGTGGAGGGCAGCGGGCTCTACGTCAAGCTGAAACCCGAGGAGCTGCGGGACTTCGAGGCAGAGCTCGGGCAACTCGACTAGTAGTCCG
>JAJYNT010000437.1 GCA_021786215.1 Chloroflexota bacterium
CACGAGATCCTCATCCACAATCAGAACCCCGCCCGGCTTCATCCCCGGTACGTACCGAGTCGCAGATTCTGGAGACATGCAAACCAGCACCTCAGGGCTTACGCACATGGGGTAATCAACCCGCTCGTCCGAGATAACCACGTCGGAGACGCAGGCTCCACCCCGAGACTCGGCGCCGTGGGAGTTGGTCTGGGTAGCCTCGGCATCGTTGTAAATGGCGGCGGCTCGGGCCAGGATGACCCCGGCCAGAACGATCCCCTGGCCACCGAAACCGCTTATTCGAACTTCTCTTCTGCTAGCCACGATACGCCTCCCGCTGGGTCTTGGCCAACTCGTGCAGTGCGCGCACGACCTCGGGGCGTTCGGTATCCACGAACTCGCCCCACGGCTTCTTCCCTGCCCGCTCCTCGGGACTCATCTTCTCGAACTGCTCCTTGCGGACGAAGGTCCTCTTCATCCACTCCATCATGTCGATGCTGTTGTCGCCCAGCTTGTTGCTGCGACCGTAGAAGGTGGGACACTGGGAGACGATCTCCACGAAGGAGAAGCCCTTCTTCTGAATAGCCTTCTTGATGAAGTTAATGCTGGGCCTCGGGTTGGTAGTGGTGGAACGGGCCACGTAAGTGGCGCCGGCAGCGGTAACCAACTCGCACAGATCGAAGCCGTCTTCCACCAGGCCATATCGGGAAGTAGCGGACAGGGAGCCGGCAGGGGTCGTGGGCGAATACTGGCCGCCCGTCATACCGTAGGTGTAGTTGTTCACGCAGATGGCCGTCACGTCGGCGTTACGGCGGGCCGTCTGGATCAGATGATTGCCACCGATAGCCGAGGTCTCACCGTCGCCCATGTGGCAGATCACGTTCAAGTCCGGGTTCGCCAGCTTGATGCCGGTGGCGAAACCAAGGGGTCGACCGTGGAGGGTGTGCATGTAATCGTACTTCCAGTAGGTGCACATGCGACCGGTGCAGCCGCTCCCACCGACCCACACCACGCTGTTGGGATCCAGCCCCAATTCATCGATAGCGATAGCCGTGTAGTACCAGATCTGCCCGATCCCGCACCCCTCGCACCAGATGTGGGGATTGCCGGGCGCGCCGAAACGGAAGTACTTTATGGCCGGGTGCTCCAGCACCTCGGGATCTTCGTTTGTGATCACAGGAGCCTCTGCCACTTACATCACCTTCCTTATCTGGTCCAGGATCTCCACCGGCGTGTGCATGGCAACCCCGGGCTTGGAGGACAGGATCACATCCGTGTCGCTGCCCATGCAGCGCTGCACCTCTCGCGAAACACTGCCCATGTTCATCTCCGCGACGATGATCTTCTTGACGTTCTTGCCAACCCGTGCGATGTACTGATCGGGGAAAGGCCAGATGCCGATCAATCGGCTGAAGCCGACCTTGAGACCGTTGGCGCGCGCCTGGCGCACGGCCGACTTGACGGAGCGAGCCACCGATCCGAATCCAACTACCAGAACCTCGGCATCCTCCAGGAAGCCGTCCTCAACCCTGGTCAGCTTGCCGGCGTTGGCCTCCACCTTGTTCCACAGCCGGCCCACCATCTCCTTCTGAACTTCGTAGGCCTGGGAGGGTGCACCCTCGGGGGTGCGGGCAAAGCTGGACACGGCCAGGTGGTAGCCCTGGCCGAAGGCAGGCATCGGGGGCACCCACTCACCCGGCGGCACCGCCCAGCTCTTGTAACTCTCGCTCGGCTTCTCGGTGGGTTTGCGCCGCGGCGTGGTCTTCACCTCGGCCGGGATCACAACCTTCTCTCGCAGGTTGGAGAGGATCTCATCGCCCAGGATGAAGGTGGGAACCCTGTACTCCTCGGAGAGGTTGAACGCCTCGACGGTGAGGTCGAACATCTCCTGGGGGGACTCTGGAGCCAGAGCGATGATGGAGTAGTCGCCGTTGCTACCGTAGCGGACCTGGTAGATGTCGCCCTGTGCGCTCTTGGTGGCGATGCCGGTACCGGGTCCAGCCCTCATCATGTCGACAATGACACATGGGGTCTCGGTCATGGCCGCGTAGCCGATATTCTCCTGCATCAGGCAGATGCCATTGCCCGAGGTGGCGGTCATCGACTTATAGCCACCCCAGACCGAGCCGATCACGATGGTCAGAGAGTCCAGCTCGTCGGCGCCTTGCAGGTAGATCCCACCCGCCTGGGGAAGCCGTCGGGCCATCGCCTCTGCGATCTCAGTCGCGGGGCTGATAGGATAGCCGGCAAATAGGTTGCAGCCCGCGGCCAGCGCACCCTCGGCGCAGGCCTGCTGGCCCTGCATTAGATGTGTGCCGGTCAGAAGTCTAGGGTTCCCCATTAGACCGTCCCCTCCTCGTCTGCGCTAGCCTTGGGGCCCACGGCGATTGAGAAGTTGCCGCAGTACATCTCGCACAGCTTGCAGCCCGTGCACTTCTCGATAGCCACGGCCACCGGAGCGTACACGCCCCGCTTGTTCAGCTTGCTGTCCTTCTCCAGCACGTGCATCGGACAGTACTCGACGCAGTTGCCGCAGCCCGTGCAATAGTTGTGATTGACCGTGATTCGATACCCGGTTTTGACCTTTGGAGCCACCTTGTTCCTCCTCATCAGAGCGATTGCCGATGAAACTTGCGCGGGAATGACGTACCGGAATACCGTCCAATCTCCGGCCAGCCGCCCTACGTCTCCCGCGGGCTCGAAATCAGCCTGTCCAGGTCGAACTCCACCACCACGGCGCGAACGTGGGCGGTGAGCGCCGCCTTCAGCGCCGGCAGATCACGGGACTCCAGGGCCATCACCATGGCTCGATGCTCCCGAACGGAGGCAAGTCGCCTCCGATACCCACCCTGAGCCGCCAGATTGGTCCTGAATATATGCAGATGAACGCTCAAGCTACGATAGAGGCGCAGGAGGTGGCGATTCTCAGCGGTGCCGACCATCAGAACGTGAAACTGCGAGTCCAGCTTGCTGAACTCCGCGTAATTCAGGCAGCAACCCTCTTCGTCAAAGAGCCCGCTCATCTCGTCGAGAAGACGGCGCAGCTCCTCCACCTGTTCCGATGTCACCAGCACGATGCCCTGCTCCACCGCCGCCAGCTCGATGAGGCGACGGGCGTCCAGCAGATCGGCGATCTCATCCGGGTCCAGTCTGGCCACGAAGTAGCCCTTGCGAGCCACATCCTCCACCAGCCCCTCGG
>JAJYNT010000328.1 GCA_021786215.1 Chloroflexota bacterium
TGGCTGAAGGTGCTGGAGCCGACCGGGGAGGAGTATACGGACAAGAAGGGGCGGATTCGAGCCCGGCTGAAGGTGAGGAGGTTTCCCCTGCTGGTAGCTTACGGGGCGGACCCGGTTACTGGGAAGCGGTGGGTCCTAGACTGAGAGAAGGGCAAGGAAGAGGACCTGGAGAGTTGGCGCGCCCTCTTGATGCGGCTTCAGGAGCGGGGATTGTCCGCGGGACGAGGGCTGAGGCTGTTCGTTCATGACGGCTCTGCTGGGCTGGGTAAAGCCCTTGAGCTGATGCACTTCGGGGAAGGGGTGGAGCATCAGCGTTGCGTCTTCCACAAGCTTCAGAACGTGAAGCGGGATGTGGTGGGCGAGGAGGGGATGAAGCAGAAGGAACGCCAGGCTCGGCGTGCCGAGGTCTTGTCGGATGCGGCCAAGGTGTATCGCGGCAAGGACGAAAGGGATATCCGGCAACGATTCGCAGCATTTCGAGCCAAGTGGGCCGAGAGGGAACCCAAGGCCGTAGAGACGCTGGTGCGGGACTTCGAGAGCACCTTGGTGTACCTGAAGGTGGCCGAGAAGGCCAGGCGGCGAGGGGAAGAGTGGAGAGTGGGGTGCCTGCGGACGACCAGCCCCCTGGAGCGGGTGCTGCGCCACTTTCGCCACAAAGGCCGACAGGTGGTGATCTTTCATTCAGACAAGGGGGTGGACGCGGCAATCCAGCTGGTCATCGCCCACCGCCACTTGGCCGACAACTCCACCCAGTTCTGGGGCACCCTGCTGGAGGAGGCTCTCTTTGCTGCCTGATCTATCCCAGCGACTTTTCCGCAATCCGGCGCACACTACCTCCTCGCCGGAGGCATCGAGCGAAGGCACGGGTCCTGCGTAGCTACTTGTAGCTCCGCATGCTATACTTGCTCCGGAAGCTAAAGATGGAGGGCCCGAGAGATGGCGAAGACCGCCGAAAAGGCACGCTCGACCGAAGGGGAGCGCATCAAGCGAAGGCTGAAGAGGTCCGGGGGCTCTGAGGCAGTGGTCCTGCCCAAGTCCTGGCTCCAGCGCCTTGGTGTCGAGGATGAGGTGGAGCTGGTGGAGGGTGAGGAAGGGATCCTCGTGCTGCCTGTGAAGCGGGAGCAGACCATCGAGGACGAACCGGAGTTCGCCCTGTTCCTGGATTTCATGATGAAGAAGGCTCTCTTGCACCCCGAGGAGCTGATCAACGTTGCGGAGATGACTGCCGGTGATGAAGAGCTGGTCCGCAACGTCCGCACCGAGTAGCTCATGTCGTTTGCGTTCGACCCCGAGAGGCCCCGTGCTATCAATGGCTGGCTCGTGCTCGCCCTTCCAGAGGTTGAACGACGCTACGTTGAACTTCGGCGTCGGGTGCTGGAACTGAGGCAGAGGCTCGCCGAAGAGGACTATCTGCGGCACCCGACGGTGAGGCTCTTTGCTTCCGTGCTGCGCCTCCTAACCAGTACCATCCCGGAAGCCCCCGATGCCCCGGAGTTCAAGCTCGAAGGCAGTCTGGGCAAGTTCCGACGAGCCAAGAAACACGGCCTTCCTCCCCGGTATCGGTTGTTCTGGGTGTTCTCGAGCAGGCTCCGGGTCATCATCTTCCTGTATCTGAATGACGAGACGACTCTTCGGAAAGAGGGTGCCAGGACCGATCCGTACAGGGTCTTTCAACGAATGATCGATCGGGGGGAGATCGGGGCGGACTTCGAGGCGAATCTCGAACTGTGGCACCGGACCCATCCCTCGACCCAGCAACAATAGGCGATCTCGGCTGTTCGCCACGGGGCAGATCCACCACCACGGGCGCACGGGAGGTTCCACGTGCTGAAGATCCCCTACGTCATCGACAACGAGACCAGCCGGATGGCGGACGTGCTCAACGCCATTCTGGCCGAGCACCAGGGTAGGTCGCTGGACGTGGCCTCCGCCTACTTCAATCTCCAGGGGTTCCGGCTGCTCCAACCCGGCCTCCTCGGCCTCGGCAGCTTCCGGCTGCTGCTGGGGGACGAGCCCGCGGAGGCCGCCGACGTGGGCATGCGGGTCCGGGCCGCCGCTGCCCTCCGGACAGAGATGAACTCCGCGCCCTATTCTGAAGAGTTGCTCCGGACCGTGGAGGATCTCATCGCCTTCTTGCGTCGGCCGAACGTGGCGGTTCGGGCCTACCAGAATGGCTTCCTGCACACCAAAGCCTACCTCTTCTACGGCGATCGCCCCGACATGGGGTGGGACCGGTTCCAACCCGTCGCCGCCATCGTCGGCTCCAGCAACCTGACGGGGGCCGGGCTCACCAGCAACCGCGAGCTCAACCTGGCCCATAAGGTGGAGATGGCTGACGATGAGTTGGAGGACGAAGGAACGGCCTCGCACTGGCCCGGGCGTCCGGCACCTCAACAGAGCTTTGCCGACCGAGATGAAAGGCTGCGCTGGAAATCGAGCGTTGGAGCTCGCGCCATCGCCGACCTGGACGCCTGGTTCCAACGGCAGTGGGAGGCAAGCCGGGACTTCAAAGAGGAGATGATCGGGCTGCTCGATAGCTCCAAGTTCGGCACCAGGGAGTACACGCCCTACCAGGTCTACATGAAGGCCCTCTTCGAATACTTCAGGGACGACCTCGGACAGGAAGGGATGGCGGCCTCCACTCGGTCTGCCGTGGATCTGGCGGAGTTCCAGGAGGACGCCGTCAAGAAGGCTCGGAAGATCCTGGCTCGCTACGATGGGGTCCTCATCGGGGACTCGGTAGGTCTCGGAAAGACCTGGATCGGCAAGAAGCTGCTGGAGGATCGCGCCTACCACCTGCGACAGAAGGCGGTGGTCATCTGCCCGGCAAGCCTACGAAAGATGTGGACCGACGAGCTTCGCGAGGCCACCATTCCCGCATCCATCCTCTCCCAGGAGGAGCTGGGCCAGGCTGATTTCGACTTAACCCCCTGCGCCGATGCCGACGTGCTGCTGATCGACGAGTCCCACAACTTCCGCAACAGGTCGGCGCAGCGGTACGAGAACCTCGAGAGACTGGTCAGCCTGAATGGGGGCCGGGGGCGGGACGGGCAGTGGAAGAAGCTCATCCTGCTCACAGCCACACCTATCAACAACGACATCTTCGATCTGTACAACCAGATTAGCCTGTTTACGCGCGGGGATCGCAGCTACTTCGCTGCCGCAGGCATAGG
>JAJYNT010000449.1 GCA_021786215.1 Chloroflexota bacterium
TCCCAGAGTTCTTCCGGGACGCGCCACTGTTCGCCAACCGCTGCGTGCTCTGCCATGGTACACCTCCGTTCGTTCTGGCAGACACGCTGCAAATACCGTTCCGGTTATCGGATAGGTTCTAAGTGAGGACTCGGGCGGATTATCGTCTCCCAGGGTAGAAATGTGAACCTCAAACACGACTCCGGGTGGGCGCGCGAGATGAGGACCAGAACAGGCGTGTTGGTCGTCGGTTTTCTGGCTTCGCTGTATGCCGCGTGCTTCACCGTCATCGCTTTCAACAGGCACGACAGCTTTCACACCTGGGCCTTTGACATGGGCAACATGGATCAGGCGGCGTGGAACACCATCCATGGTCGGTGGCTGGCCTTTACCAACATGGAGGGCGTAACGACCCGGCTGGCCATTCACTTTGAGCCTACCTTCATTCTGATATCCCCCATCTACCTCCTGTGGAGCGATCCAAAGGCGCTCCTGCTGCTGCAAACCGTTGCTCTGGCTTCGGGAGCCTTCCCTGTTTACTGGTTGGCCAGAAAGGAGTTGAATAGCGTCGTCGCGGCCGTCCTGATCTCGGCTAGCTATCTGCTGCTCCCGTCCCTGGAAGCTGTGAACTTCGCGGAGTTCCATCCTGTGGCCCTCGCCGCTCCCCTTCTGCTTTGGGGTTTCTATTTCGCCAACAACGGTCAATGGTGGGGCTATCTATCGACTTCTCTGCTTGCCATGGGCACGAAGGAGGAGGTTGGGCTGGTGGTGGCCATGATGTCCCTCTACCTTGCCTTCACCACCCGTTCGCGCTGGATCCCCCTCCTGGTGGCAGCGCTTGGGGTGATATCATCGGTCATGGCGGTTATGGTAGTCATTCCGCACTTCAACCCCAACCATGCCTCTCCGTACGTGGGCTACTACAGCTATCTGGGCAGGAACCTGCCGGCCATCGCCGTGAATCTCCTGCTGCACCCCTGGATCCCGGTGCAGAAAAGCCTGGACGAGCCCCCCTATCTGGCCAGCTTCCTGCAGCCCTTCGGCTATCTCGACCTACTTGCGCCTGAACGGCTGCTGATGGGTATCCCTTCTTTCCTGATCAACATACTGAGCTCCGACGGGGAGATGCAGCGGCCGAACCTTTACCATTACACTGCTCCAATGATCCCGGCATTGATGATCGCCACAATTGCTGGGGTGAGGCGAGCGTCTCGACTGCTGACGAAGGTTGGTCTAGGCCACAGGTCCGCGTTGGCGTTGGTGATGGCCTTCCTGCTGCTCAACACCGCTATCTATCAGCGCCAGGAGGGGTTGACCCCGCTTGCCGAGGGCTTCTCCCTCTTCCCCATCACCCCGCACGACCAGTTGGCCTACCAGGTGATGAAGCTGGTGCCGCCGGATGCCAGCCTTTCGGTGCATCCCGACCTGGACGCGCACCTGAGCGAGAGAGAGAAGATCTACGTCTTTCCGAGGGTGGCGGATGCTCAGTACGTGCTGATGGATCGGCTGCGGGACGTCAGTTCCAGGGACGTATTGACGGTCCCAACGGCAGAGCATCGTCTCAGACTGAAGGTGCTGGACCAGCTCATTCAGAGCGGTCAGTGGGAGACCCTATTGGACCATGACGGCTACGTGCTGCTGAAGCGGAAGAGCCAGTAGCCTCGTATGTCTTGAGTTCCTCAATTCGGCGCATCCGTTCCCGGATCTCGGACTCGAAGCCGGTGGATGACGGGCGGTAGAATCCCCCGTCCAACCCCTCGGGTAGGTAGCGCTGCCTGTATCGATGGGGGTCGTCGGGGGCGAAGTCGTGGGAGTAGTCGTAGCCCTTGCCGTATCCCAGGGACTTCATGAGCCCCGTCGGAGCGTTGCGCAGATGCAAGGGCACCGACAGGTTGCCTCTTTCCTGTACCGCCTGCTGCGCGTTGCCGATGGCCTCCTTGGCCGAGTTGCTCTTTGGAGCGGTGGCTAGATAGATTGCCGCCTCCGACATGATCAGCCGGGCTTCGGGCATCCCCACGAAGTGCACCGCCTGCTGGGCGGCTACGGCCACCACGAGGGCCTGGGGATCGGCCAGCCCGATGTCTTCGGCCGCCAGGATCACCATTCGGCGGACGATGAAGAGTGGATCTTCGCCGGACTCCAGCATTCGGGCCATGTAGTAGAGGGCGGCATCGGGGTCCGATCCGCGCATCGACTTGATGAAGGCGGAGACGACGTCGTAGTGCTGCTCGCCGGCCTTGTCGTACAGAATGGCCCGGCGCTGCATGGCGTCCTCGACCGCGGCCAGGGTGACCGCCCGGCGACCCTGGTCGCCGGGCTGAGTTGCCGTCGCTGCCAGTTCCAGGCCGTTGAGAGCCCTTCGTGCGTCACCATCGGATAGCGAGATGAGGGCCTTCGCGGCCTCCGGCGTCAATTCCACCCGAAGCTCCCCCAATCCCCGCTCCGAGTCGGCCAGGGCTCGGCGGATCAACCCCTCGACCTCCTCGGGCTTCAGGGAGCGCAGCGTGAAGACTCGACAGCGGGAGAGCAGGGCGGAGTTCACCTCGAAGCTGGGGTTCTCAGTGGTCGCGCCCACCAGGGTTATTATCCCCTGCTCCACGGCATGAAGCACCGCGTCCTGCTGCCCCTTGTTGAAGCGATGAATCTCGTCGATCAGCAGGATCGTGCGAGAGCCACGTTGCCTGCGGAGTCGAGACGCCTCGTCTATGGCTTTACGTAAGTCTGCCACCCCTGCCGAAACCGCGCTCAGCCCGACGAAGTGGGCGTGGGTGGCGCGAGCGATGATCTGCGCGAGGGTGGTCTTCCCCGAGCCCGGCGGTCCCCACAGGATCAGAGAGGTAATCCGGTCTGTCTCGATGGCGCGGCGAAGCAGCTTGCCTGGACCCAGGATGTGCTCCTGCCCCACGAACTCGTCCATGGAGCGGGGGCGCATCCGGGCGGCAAGGGGAGCACCCACGAGCTCATCATTCGATCCGCCTTCTGGATCCGGAGTGCCGAACAGCTCTCCCTGACGTTCGTCTCGGGTTGGCAATGGTGGGGCTCCTTGTGACGATGTGTGTTTCTATCTCGTTGCTCGCGTCTGTCACAACGCCTTTTCGAAGATGGCGCGGGCATCCTCCGGCCTGACTCTCCGCGGGTTGTTGACCAGCAATCGAGTCTGCTGCATGGCACCTTCCACCAGCGCAT
>JAJYNT010000419.1 GCA_021786215.1 Chloroflexota bacterium
CATGATGAACGCCAGCTTCTTCGGGATCGTGGGGCTGGTGCTGGCCTACTGGGCCGGCAGCGGCAAACTGGGGTACTTCAGGAACGGCAGCAGCATTCCGCTTTGGGCGCTGACCATTCTCACCATCATGGTAGCCGGCTACGTAGGCATCTTCAACCTGGGCGGCTACTTCGGTCTGAAGTTCTAAGGAGGCGCACTATGGGTATCGTGCCGATCGTCGGGTTGGTGTTCTACATGGCTCTCACGATCTGGATCGTCTACGCCTCGTTGTGGGGTAAGGCCTAGGTAGTCGTGACTGGGTCTTTGATGATCCAGGAGATCATCAGGCCTTCTCTGCGGGCTACGAGCCTCAGGACGGTGCTTGCGGACGCGGACCCCGAACTGGGGTCCGCGTCCCGCTGCAAATCGGGCTATAATCAACAATGAACCTTCGTGGCACGCGCCAATCCCCATCGGAAAGAAGTTTTGCATGGCAAAGGTATTGTTAGCCATTGTCGGCATCTTCGTCGTTCTTGGCGGATACTCGGTTGTCGAGTTCAGGGGCAAGATGAGTCAGGCTCGACTGGGCTCAGATGTGACCTACACCCTGGACACCCAGGGGGACGCATCGGTCGAAATGGTCAACAAGAGCTACTTCAGCGGCCCCGACGTGGAGAAGAATTTCGACGGTATGGTCGCCAGGCTTGGGCAGCCCGACACAGCGGCATTTCAGAAGGGGATCGAGGACTCCCTGAAGAATCTGTCGGACAGGACAGGCCGGCAGTTCGAGGTGTCCGGTTTCCAGGCCAGTTTCGAGCGGCAGCCGGACTACGGGGCGCAGGTATACCGATTTCGGTGGACCGGCTTCGCCGAGCAACAGAATGGGGTGTGGGTGGTGGACTTCAAGGGCGCCAACAGCGTGAAGCTGAACAAGGACTCATCGCTGACGGTGATCCTTCCCCCCGGGGCCACCGTGGTGAAGACCAGTCCGGCGCCCACGGGGGGCAATGGGACGGGAAAGCTGGCATGGACCGGCACGGGCGAGATTCCCTGGCCTCACATCGAATACAGGCGATAGATGGCTCGTAGGACCGGAGTCTGAAGGAGGAATGGGATGAGGTTGCCTATCACCCCGGGGTCATACGAGCCCGGGAGCATGGCGCAAAACGCGAAGCCGGGGAGCGTCTCCTCTAAGCCCCGGGTAGACGCAAGCAGATGCACTCACTGCCTGGCCTGCTGGATCTTCTGCCCCGATAGCGCAATAGGGATAACCGGTGCGGCCATTGAGGTGAAGCTCGACCACTGCAAGGGCTGCGGCATCTGCGCAACGGAGTGCTCCGAAGGGGCCATCCAGATGGTGGGGGTGGCGTAATCATGGCGAACAGCGTTCAGTTGACCGGGAACCAGGCGGCCGCGGAGGGGGCGCGGCTGGCCCGAATCGAGGTTTTCCCAGCGTTTCCCATCACCCCTTCCTATCCGGTAATGACCGTCATCACCAAGATGATCGACGATGGACGGCTGAATGCCAAGTTCATCAGGGTGGAATCGGACCATAGCGCGCTGGCGGCTGCGGTGGGCTCATCCCTCGCCGGGGCGCGCACCTTCAGCACCACCAACTCCCAGGGCATCGCCATGATGCACGAGGTGTTGCACTACGCCGCCGGGCTTCGGCTCCCCATCGTGATGGCCGTGGTGAATCGGGCTCTCTCGGCGCCGCACAACCGTTTCGCGGACCACGGCGACGCGATCGCCCAGGAGACCACCGGCTGGCTGCAGCTTTACTGCGAGAACAATCAGGAGGTGCTGGACACGGTTATCCAGGCCTTCAAGATAGCCGAGAACCCGAGGGTGCTGCTACCCGTCCTGGTGAACTACGAGGGCTACATCCTTGGCGACACCAAGCAGGAGATCGTGCTGCCCGACGGCGACGAGGTAGGTGACTTCGCCGGCAGCTACGACCGCGCCGTGCTGGACGTCGATCACCCCGCTTCGTTGAATCCTCCGACGGGCTTCAATCTATACACAGAATTCAAGTTCCAGCAGCATGCGGCCATGGAGACGGCTCTACAGGTGGTGGAAGAAGCAAGCACAGAGTATGGGAGCCGTTTCGGCCGGAACTGGGACGGAGTCGTGGAGGGTTACCGTACGGAGGATGCCGAGGTGCTGATCGTCACCATGGGGTCCATGGTCGCCACGGCCCGCCAGGCCGTGAACGCCTTGCGCTCCGCCGGCTGGCGAGTGGGTCTCCTGAAGATCCGCTCGTTTCGTCCCTTCCCTCTCGCGGAGGTCGCTCGATACGCGACAGATGCCAAAGCGGTGGCTGTGGTGGACCGGAACGCGGTCTATGGCATCGGTGGGGCACTGTACCGAGAGGTGCTGATGGCCCTGGCCTCGGCGGGTCTATCGAAGCCTGTTCTGGGGTTCATCGCCGGACTCGGCGGCAGGGAGGTGAGCCAGGCCGACCTTGAGTCGATCGGAAAGCAGGCCCTGGACGCCGCGCAAAGCGGCAGGACCGGGGGCCAGGTGAAATGGCTGAACCTGAAGAGCGACATCGTCCGGGAGGAGGCACTGCTGTGGATCTGAGAGAGATCGAGATGCTGAGGGAACTGCCCCGGGAGGAATTGCTCACAGGAGGCCATGGGGGCATGGCCGGCTACGGTGGGAGCATCGCGTTGCGCCAGGCATTAAAGGCCCTCGGGCCGAAGACGATTCTTTGCATTCCCGCCTCATCCCTCGCGACAGCGGTTGCGCAGGATCTGCGCACCTCGCTGCACGTGCCGCTGATCCACTGCCTCTTCGAGAGCTCCGCGGTGATCGCGTCGGGGATAAAGGCAGCTTTGGAGATGAAGGGCAAGAAGGATATCACGGTGGTCTCGTGGGCAGGCGACGCCGGCAGCGCGGACATCGGCTTCCAGGCTCTCTCCGGTGCGGCGGAACGGAACGAGGACATCATTCACGTCTGCTACGACGACGAGGCCTATCTGAACACCAGCGGCCAGGCAGGTGCGCTCACGCCCAGACAGGCGATCACCACCGACACCCCTGGAGGCAAGGAGACCCCTAAGAAGGACATGATCGCGATTATGGCGAGCCATGGGATACCCTACGTGGCCAGCGCGAGCATCGCCTACCCAGCGGACTTCATTTCCAAGGTAGAGAGGGCGAAGAGGATCAAGAT
>JAJYNT010000291.1 GCA_021786215.1 Chloroflexota bacterium
AGACGGAGGTTTTCATCGGCCCTGTATGGATCCACCACCTTGCCGGGGTTCATCCGTCCCTCTGGGTCCCAGATCGACTTAAACTCCCGGAACGCCCCGACAAGCTCGCCCCCGAACATCTTGGGCAGAAGCTCGGCCCGAGCCTGGCCATCCCCGTGCTCTCCCGAGATGGAGCCGCCGTACCGGACCACCAGGTCTGCCCCATCGTGCAGGAAGGATCGGAACTTACCTATCCCCTCGGAAGTAGTGAGGTCGAAGTCGATCAGAACGTGTATGCAACCCTGGCCATAATGGCCGTAGAAGCCGCCGTTGTACTCGTAGTTCTCCAGCAGACCCCGGAACTCTCGCAGATACCCGCCCAACCTCTCCGGCGGCACCGCAGCGTCCTCCCACCCCGGCCAGGTATCTTTCATGCCTGGAACGTGGGACGATACCCCGAAGCCGGACTCCCGAAGACCGAGTATCTTCTGGCGATCGCCGCGAGTGCTGAAGAGTCGCATCCCGGGAGGGCTGCCTCGCCTCTCCATCGCCTCCATCAGCTTGCGGGCCCGATCGTCGGCTTCCTCCTGGTTCTCGCCGCCAAACTCCACCAGAAACCATCCGTTCCCCTCAGGGAGCAGGGCGCGACTCCCCGGAAGCCACTGCTTCCGCTTCATGTACTCCACGATGCGATCGTCCATGCCCTCGAGGCCGATGGGGTCGAACTCCATGATCTCCGGTACACGATCGCTGGCAGTGAAGATGTCTGGGAATGCCATAACCACGAGAGAGCGACCGGGAGGGCTGTACACCAGCCGCGTCGTGGCCTCCAGGATCGTCACACAGCTGCCCTCGGTGCCCACCAGTGCCCTGGCGACATTGAACCCGTTCTCCGGGAGCAGCTGGTCGAGGTTGTACCCCGACACCCGTCGCGGTATGTGTGGAAAGCGATCGCGGATCATCTGGGTGTACCGGTCTCGCAGATCCTTCAGCCTCGCATAGATTTCGCCGCGCCGACCCCCGCCGCGAATGTAGCTCTCGATCTGCTCCTCGCTGGTTCTGCCCACCCGGAGCCGCTCGCCATCGTAGGTGAGCACATCCAACTCCTCGATGTTGTCCACGGTATTGCCCGCCATGATCGAGTGGACCCCACAGGAGTTGTTGCCGATCATGCCGCCGAGGGTGCACCGGTCATGGGTGGAGGGATCGGGGCCGAAGGTGAGACGATGCCGCTCGGCGGCGTTTCGCAGATCGTCGAGAACGATTCCAGACTGGACTCGGGCAGTCCGTCGATCGGGGTCGAGATCCACGATCCCGTTGTAGTACTTGGACATATCCATGACAACCGCAACGTTGCAGCTCTGCCCCGCCTGGCTGGTGCCGCCACCCCGGGGCAACAAGGGCGCCCCGAACTGCCGGCACAACTCGACCGTCTTGACCACATCCTCGACGTTTCGAGGCAGGACAACCCCAATGGGCACCTGTCGGTAGTTAGAGGCGTCGGTAGCGTACAGCGCCCTGCTTCCAAGGTCGAAGCGTACCTCGCCGCTGACCGCGCGGCGCAACTCCTTGGCTAACTCCTGTGCATCGCCTGATAGCTCTCGAACAACCGTTGAGGATTCCGTCATCTACTAACGATCACTCCGTCACAATCTGTCGGTCAATGTGGGGATGAGTTTGTGTCGTGGGCCAGCGATTCCCTCAGGCCACGACTGTTCAGCAATCAGACGTAGTCTGCCAAGTATACCCAGTTGAATTGGCCGAAGAGAGGTTCCAACTTTCTTTTCCACTGCTCATCGTTGCCCACGATGGCCTCGCATCCAGCAAGGAGGCCGGAGGCTAGGATCATCGCATCTGGCATGCGTATGCCGGTTATCGCCCTCAGCGTGGCGGCTTGTGTGGCGACTGTGAGGTCTATCGGCAACACTGTGAGATTCGGGAACCCGGTCAAGAACGTGTGCATGAGGGTCAACTCAGGGGTTCCTCTGCGATAAGGGCGCACGAGTAACTCAGCGGCACTGACTACCGAAAAGAATCCTGTGAGTGGATCGGATTCGTCCTCGATCCGGCCGAGCAAGTGCCGGGTGAGCGGATGTACCACCTCGGCACTGCTGTGATAGCCGATCAGGGCGCTGGTGTCCAGCAAGATCCGGTGTGCGTCGCCTAATGCTCGGTCGAGTGCTGCCGACGTCATCGATCTTGGTCCTCAGGCCAACTTGCACGTTCGGCCTCGATCCACTCGATGTTCTCCTCGTGAGTACCGAAGACGTGAGTGAGCCGTCCGGCAAAGGCGTCAGTCCAACGAACTGGTCGTCGCACGAGAAGGATCATGTCCGCGCCCAGTACCTCGACGATCAAGTGGTCGCCCTTCTCCCATCCGAGTTCGCGCATGCGCTTCGCGGGTAGGCTCACCTGGTTCTTCGCCGTCAGAGTGGTCTCGCCGGCTATCTCCGGCGTCACGATTGCACTAGCTTTTTTCAATGTCCTCACCCCGTCACATTCTAGCAATCGGGGTCGATGTTTGCAAGGCGTTTGCACCGGCGCACCTTACGATGCTGAGGGAATGCAAGAACAAGGCAAGATGGATGCCGATGGTTGGAGAATCCAGTCGGCCAACCGGCTCTACGCGTATGGCTTCTCCTCGACTACCTCAGGGGGAACCGAGCGATCACCTCGTACTCGGGGCCGAAACGGCTGAGTATGCTCTCCATCAGGACGAATTCGCGGACCTCGTGGGCCAGCCCCACCGGGATCCTTAGCTCCTTCAGCGTGTCGAACACACGCAGCGATGCGGCGCGGTCACTGGGCCTTCGCATCCGTCCGAGGGTGATGTGAGGCACCAGCGGTCTTGCGTCGAATTGCAGCCGCGAAGCGGACAGCTCCGAGGCAATCGTCCCATGAAGCTGCTCCAGTTGCGCCGGCGGATTGGATAACCCGACCCAGACCGTTTGAAGTCGGCCGCGCTGGCCGAACGAGCCCACCTCTCCCAGGACCAACCTGAAGGGGGAGGCGTGGGATGCGGCGGCTCCCAGGGCGGCTTCGATGAGGGAAAGTGAAGCGGCCGGCTGGTATCCCAGGAAGACCAGGGTGAGGTGCATCAGTTCGGAGCGCACCGGTTTGAGGTCGGGGCCTCCGGCCTTCTCAAGTTGGGCACCGGCACGTCCCAGCTC
>JAJYNT010000359.1 GCA_021786215.1 Chloroflexota bacterium
AGGGCTTCCACGGGGAGATCAGTGTGGTGGTCGAGGGACTTGTCGCTGCCGAGACGGGGGCAACTGCCATGCACGATGCCACGGAGGGGGGCGTGCTGGGAGCGATCCACGAGATGGTCACCGCGGCTGGGTTAGGTGTTGAGGTTGACGTAGACAGCATTCCCATTCGAGATGAAACCCGGGAGCTGTGCCGATTCTTCCACGCCGATCCCCTGAAGCTGATCTCCAGCGGCGCCATGGTGATTGCCTGTCCGGATGGCGAGCGAATGGTGAGGGAGATCTCCCGTCGAGGGATCTCGGCGGCTATCATCGGCAGGTTTACCGGCCCAGAATCCGGCCGATGGCTGGTTTCCGGAGGCCGCCGGAAGGAGTTGGAGCCCTCCTATCGGGATGAGCTGTGGCTCATCCTGGAATCGGGCCAAGGTTCGGGCTGAAGCGTCCGGCGAAAATCCCATAACTCACCCTGCCCCCAGAAGCTGACAGATCACATCCGAGGGTGTTCCTCGCGAGCCTCCCGCGCGGCTGCACCGCTGAGCCGCTGGTCAACGTTGTGGACAAGAATGCGGGATATCGTTGGGCAATAACAGCCATCGCGCCAGTTGGCCGAGGCTCACGACGTTGGTCGCACCCGCCAGGTCGACGACGGTTCACTCGCAAGAAGCGCCTCGATCTCGGACATCACATCCTCGATCGTGATCCTCTCCACGCAGCGGTGGTTGATGGGGCACTCGAAGTGGTTGCAGGGGCTGCATTCCACCTGCCGGTACACCATCCGGTGCTTGTTCTGATCCAGGGGTGCCCAACGGTATCGGTTGGCCGGCCCGAAGATCCTGAGGCTTCGTGGCGCGACGGCCACAGCAAGTTGGGCCGGGCCGCTATCATTGCCTACGAATAGCTCCACCTGCCTCAACAGCGCGGCCAGTCCCCCCAGGGAGAGCCTTCCGGCCAGATTCAGGCCGCGTTCCCCTGTCCGATTGCACAACTCCCGGCCCAGATCAGCCTCCTCTGCGCCTCCGACTATCAGCAGGGAGGCTCCCTGATGCTCCTGGAGGAGGGTGGCTAGCTCCAGAAAACGGTCCAGGGGCCATCGCCTTGCTGGAGCCCGGGCCCCGGGGTGAATGGCGATCAGGGGTCGTCGACGTAGTATGTCCGCGAGCCCCGCGATACCGCGCAGCTCCTCCAGGTCCCGGGGAAGCTGTGGAAACTCCAGTTGCGCCCCGGCCGGGGCAATGCCCAGCGCGTGGACTGGCCTCAGCATTCGGAAGATCTCCGGCTCCGTCGGGGACATGGATAACAGGAGGTGGAAGTCCTGTCCGATCTCCGGGTCTGCGCAGTAGCCGACTGTGGCCCGAGCTCCCAGGGACAGGGCGAAGCGGGCAAAGGTGGGGTCATCCCCTTGAAGCTGAAGCGCGAGGTCGTAGTGGTGGGCGCGAGCCTCGTGGAGAAAGCCAGCCAGCGCGCTGCCGGTGTCCGGGTCCCTATCGGACGGCCGTTCCCGAAGGGGCAGGACCCGATCTACCCATCGGAAACGTTCGGCGATTCCTTCAGCCCACGGTTGAGCGATCAGGGTGATCTCGGCAGCAGGGTAGCCGTATCGTAGTGCCCGCAGGCCGGGAGTTGCCAGAAGGAGGTCGCCCAGCTGCCCGGGCCGCACCACCGCGATCCTGCGAACCTCCCCAGGATCGCCCCATGGGAGCGGCTTCAGACGTTGAGCTTCGCCGGATGGTAGGTTGCCGCGATTAGTTTTCACGCTGCCTTCCACTTGCCGAAGCGCTGTGTCTCCCGTTTCTCCCACATCTCCTGTCTGGCATCACGATATCCCCACTCCTTCACGTCCAGGGAGTAGGTCCCTATGCCGTCCAGCAGGAAGCCCCGGCACAGCTTGTCATCCCTCCAAGGTTGGATCCGTGTCCTTTGAAGCCGAGCCAGCAGATTGTCCAGCACCCAGGACGGGATCATCTCGCGATGTGATGGGTAGACGTAGCGGAACATCACCAGGTGACTGAGCAGCACCTCCCAGTTGTCGCCGAAGAGCTCCATCAGGTGGGTCCAGTCCAACTCGGAGCCGGTGGCCACCAGCAGGTGAAAGAGGTCCGCGGCGTCGTAGCGCTCACGGCTGGCGACGAAGGCCTTGGAGTAGATCAGCTCCTCGACCGGCACAATCCGGGTGGGGATCCCCAGGACCATCCCCTGCCTGGAGCGATCGAGGTAGTTTCTATCCACGTAGCTCAGCCAGTTACCCATGCCGAAGATCAGATCGACCTTCTCGTGGTTCAGCAGAGCCTCGGCCAACCACTGCTCGTGCTTGACTCGAGCGCTGAACCCGGCCTTGTCCAGCACGTCCATTGCCCAGTTGGTGTTGTCCGGCAACAGGTAGAGGTCCATGTCCTTCACTACCCTCCAGAACCCACTGTACCAGTGAAGGGCAAATGCGCCACCCACCACGTATGGGACTCTGGCCTCATTCAGCGCTCCCAGGGCACGCCGAAAGATCTTTCGGATGTGCTGGGCGATCGGGAACTCATGGGCCGCCCGGTCGCCTCCGAGCCATCGTCGCCTCGGATCTTCAGCCATTCTGTTTCACCTCCTGGCTGGCTGGGTTGCGGGTCGCATTCTCTCCAGATCTCCGCGTATCGCCTGCTCGTACAGTTCCAGATAGCCGTCCACCATCCGGCTCACCCCGAAGTTTGTGCTCGCGTGCTCCCGGCAGCGACCGGGGCTCAAGGAATCCACCTGCCGGGTGGCCCCAACCATCTCCTCCACGCTGTCCACCAGGAACCCGGTCTCGCCATGGACGATCAGCTCTTGGAGCGCCCCCTTGCGCGTCGCCACCACCGGCGTGCCCGAGGCCGCCGCTTCCAGCGCCACCAAGCCGAACGGTTCTTCCCAGCGATCGGGCATGAGCACACAGCGGGCTTCGGCCAGGAGCGAGCTTTTCTGTTCGCCGGTCACCTCTCCCAGGTACTCGATGCTGTGGCCGAGGAACGGCTCAACCTCCTCGTCAAAGTAGGCCTGCTGGTCCGGATGGGGTGGCGGAGCCGCGACCAGCAGCCGAGCTCCCAGCCTATCGGCCACCTGGATCGCCAAATCGGCCCCCTTGTTGGGGTGAAACCGGCCCAGAAAGAGCAGGTAATCCTTCTTCACGGAG
>JAJYNT010000349.1 GCA_021786215.1 Chloroflexota bacterium
CCAGGGGACGGCCCTCTCTCGTCAGCAGTACGAGGATGCGATCACCCTGCTGTACCAGATGAAGGGATGGGAACCCGCCACGGGGATCCCCGCCCGTGGCAAGCTGGCGGAGCTCGACCTGGACTGGGTGGCGGACCTGTTGCCGACCGCGTAGGAGCCGGCTCCTGCCGGCGATCACCACCTATCCAACCCAACGGGGCCGGCGGAGATGCCGGCCCCTAAGCGTCTCCGCCCTCTCCCTCTGGGAGAGGGCGATAGGTACCGCCTCTCCCAAAGGGAGAGGCCGCCCGAAGCGAAGCGAGGGCGGGTGAGGGCTGGCTTAGCGGTAGAACCAAGAGACCCCGAGGCGCCAGGTATCGGGCTTGCTCCAACGGCAAGCGCGTGGTATGGTAATTGGAGCAAGCGCACCCAGCCAGACGGGAGGAAGTCCTCATGGAAACGGCAACGAAGAAAGCCACCTTCAGCCTCAGCTGCGGGGTGTTGGAGGAGCTGGACGAAGCGGTCAAGCGAGGCATGGCCCCCAGCAAGAACGCTCTGATCGAGCGCGCCCTGCTGAAGGAACTTCGGGAACTCCGTCGCCGGCAGGATCGCCTCCGTCTGGAGGAAGCCGTGAAAGACCCTCTTTTCCTGCGGGATCTGGCAGACGTGGAGCAAGACTTCCAGTCGGCCGACGCGGAGACAGCCAGGAGGATCGCGTGATGCCTGCCCTTCAGTGGGGCGTTATCGAGGCCGATCTGGACCCGGTCAGGGGTTCGGGGCAGAAGGGTCTGCGGCCGGTCCTCGTGGTGAGCAACGAGGTCTTCAACCAGGTGATGCCCAACGTCACCGTATTACCATTGACCTCAACCCAGCGGCGTCTCTACCCCTACGAGGTGCTGCTGCCGAAGGACGCCGCCGGCCAACCCCTGGACTCCATCGCCATGGCACACCAGATCCGCACCATCTCGAAGGAGCGGCTTCGTCGAGCATACGGATACCTGGAGGAGGAATCGTTGCGCGAAGCGGTGCGGCAGGCCATAAGAGATCACCTGGACCTGGAGTAAGTGCGGCTTAGGACCGCCCACAGCAACCAAGGCAACCCTGCGGCCCGTGGCCTCGTAGAGGATCTCCTTGATCACCACCTCCAGTGCAGAGATCGTTTCCCTGCACATCTCCGCCACAGTCACCGTCTGTCGCTGCGTCAGACACCGCTCGGCTCCAAAGGATTGGCAGCCTCCATCGGTCACGCACCTCACTCACGACAGCATAGGTGTCACGATGGCCTGCTAGTCTCACCGCTGGCGACACGATAAAGAAACCGACTCGGCTCTAAAGTGTGTTGATGACTTGATTGCTGCCAAGCTGGCGGCCTGGGTTTCGGCTCTGGTGGCCGCTTCTGACGCTGCCGAAATCGGCCCGGCAAGCCCATCAACACAAGATGGAACCGAGTCAAGAAACCTGTGCCCGTGCGCGGGGTACTGCTGGCTGGTATAATAAAGTGTCAAGTATGAGAGTATAGCGGGTTTGACACGTGCCGATCATCAAGAGCATACTTGCCGGGACAATCGAGATAACTCAGCCGACCACTCCGGCGGATTGCGTGCACCATCCCGCACCCATCCAGCCTGGCTACTTCAACCAAAGGCCTTGCGACCATGTCTTTCAGTCCCTTGATCCACACCGGTGAGGAGGTGATCCAGTGGCTGATCAGACCGGCGAGGACACCATAGCCAAGTTCGGCCGTTCCCTACGCTTTCTTCGCCAGCAACCTGCGGAGTCGCCGACCATTCAGGTTGGAACCCATCAGGTCAAGATTGACTTGGGTTCGTGGGCTCCTTTGCCCGATTGGGCGCGCTTCTTCGTCGAACTGGGCTCGGCGCTGGCAATCAAACCCGCCGTCGGCCTCAGGATCCTGGCCGCTGTGTCTACACCCACCGCGCTTATGCCGCTGCTCTCTCCGGTTGTGGGGTAACGCTCGCGCAGTCGCGGATTCCCATCGCTGCCAGCGTCGTCGAGCACCTCGAGGTTCTGAAGAGTCTCCCACCTCGTACTACAGTAACGTACTTCGGTGACACGAGGAAGCGGACCGCCTGGTTGAACGGGTGCGTCACCCAGAACGGAAAGGAGTTCATTCGCATCCACTATCAGGGAGGGACCAGCTTGATCCCTGCGGAGCAGAGTCTGAGGCTCCAACCGTCGCGGAGACAACTCGAACAATTGCCCCGACGGCGAATGTCGAGAAGGATTCGCGCGCATTTGGGCCTGCTCGGGACGATATTGCAGCCAGCCGGTGCCTCCGACTTCGTCAGGCGCTCGCGGTTGGAATGTGCCATCATCGGCAGCGAGGTCGAACTGCGTGAGGAGATACGCGATGTTGTCTTCGCTGTCATGAGCGCCGACAAGAAACGCCCCAATGTCTTGGTCGAAGGCCATCTACAGGACGTGCTGAGGATCAAGTCGCTGGTCCGTGACGGCGAGGGCTATAGGTCGGATCTATTCCCGGCGAGTAGAGCGGCCAACCGAGAGGCCCGAGAGCAGATGCCGGCGGTGGTGGTTTTCGATGGGGCCAACGCCTTTCTAAAATGGAACGATGTCTGGCCCGACGCCAATTGGGTGGTGATTCTCGACCGGACTGATCGTCGCTTCAGCGAAGCAGCAAGCGAGGTAAACCGCCTGTACTCCACAACTCGCGTGCAAGGGGCCTCTCTGCCGGAGGTGCCACATCCAAGTGGCATTGAAGTCCTGGTTATTGGGGTGAGTCGGCCATGAGCGCGATGTCGGTGGAAACCGCCAACTTCCTGCACGAATACAGCCGAACCCTGACCGTGCGCTACCACAGGGTCGACCACGAGTTGTTTCGCCAGTTCAGCAGGCAGCATCGCCGTTTGCTCCAGTTGTTGGGCGACTCTGCCGGGGATGACTACTGGGGCGCCTTTCTCGCGGCTCTCCGCTGGTGCAGGACCATGCTATCGGCCGCCCCCCTACCGTTCAACCATCCCGCCGTTGCGCCAGCCATGGGTGAGACCACGATGCGGACATTCACGGCAAGAACCGCCAGGGCCTATCCGAGCCTAGCCGAGGAGGTCGGAAAGGTTGTCGACCTGCTGTTGAAGTTGCGCTCATGCCGCGACAACCCGCTGCTCGACGCCCTGGAAACCCAGGTTGGAC
>JAJYNT010000221.1 GCA_021786215.1 Chloroflexota bacterium
CCGATGGTTTCCGATCCCCTGACGGTGCTGCAATGCTGTCCGCGTGCAGACGGGGCTGCAGCGGCCATCCTGGTGTCCGCCGACTACGCTCGTCAGTTCACCAATTCGCCGGTATTGGTGGCGGCCTCGGTGTTGGCAACGGGTCTGGGCGATAACCCCTCGGACCTGATTCATTTTGAATTCAACGAGGTTGCCGCCAGGCGTGCCTATGCACAGGCAGGTCTCGGTCCAAAAGACCTTGACGTCGTAGAGCTACACGACTGCTTCACGATAGCTGAACTGAATCACTACGAGACGCTAGGCTTTTGTGGCCGGGGAGAGGGAGTCAAGCTGCTGGAGGACGGGGTGACGGAATTGGGTGGCCGACTCCCTGTGAACGTAAGTGGAGGACTCCTGTCGAGGGGGCATCCGCTGGGGGCCACCGGCATAGCTCAGATCGTGGAGATCTGTTGGCACCTTCGTGGCCAGGCGGGAGACCGCCAGGTAGAAGGGGCTCGGGTTGGGTTGACCCATTGCCTGGGTGGTGTCAAAGGCCTGGAGGCTCAGGCGGCCACTATCCATATCTTGAAACGCTGATTTCTAAATCTAAGTGTGTAGCCAGTGGAGCTATGCGATCAGCAATCAGTTTGAGCTAGGTCAATGCCGACCCGGCGAGCTCGCGTCTGATAGGTGATTGCTGACATCTACTTTGATGAGGTGTGTCGTGGCATTTGACTTACGGATGCCCAAGTTGGGCATGTCGGCGACCAAGGGAACAATAGCCAAATGGTTTAAGGCGGAGGGCGAAGAGGTAAATGAAGGAGAGCCTCTTATCGACGTGTTGACCGACAAGGTCACCTTCCAGGTCGAGTCGCCCCGCACAGGTCTGGTCAGAAAGATTCTCGTGCCCGTTAAGCGCGAGGTCCCGGTAGGCACCCTGCTGGCCTGGATCGGGTCGGCCGATGAGGAAATCCCAGTTCTGGCAGAGCGGGAGGCTCAAGCAGCAGTTGGGGCTCCAATCCCAGTTATGGCTGCTGCGACTTCTTCGACTGGCGCAGCCGCCTCGGCGGCGTCGGCCTCTAACGAAGTGGTCGCGTCGCCCGCCGCCAAGCGGATGGCCAAAGAACAGGGCGTGGACCTAGCACTGGTGAAGCCCTCGGGCGCCGACGGGCGAGTCAGCAGCGGCGATGTGCTGGCCTACGTGGCCGCTCAGCAGGCCGCGGCCGAGACTGAGAAGGCATTCAGCGCCTCGCCGGCGGCCAAGAGATTGGCCCAGGAAATAGGCCTCGACCTGTCGGCGATTGCCAGGACCCTTGGCGATAACCGGCGGATCACAAGCGAGGATGTCGAGGCATACCTGCAGTCACAAAATGCAGCGGCGGATAGCTCGGTCCGTCCTGGGCCGGAGCCAGCGGCTAGTAGCAGAATCCCTCTCGAAGGCATACGCAAAGCCATCGCCGATCACCTGGTCGAAAGTCTGCATAATGCCGCGCAGCTCACCATCTCTTTGGAGGTCGACGCTACTGAGCTGGTAAACCTCAGGGAGCGCATCCTCCCTGGATTCGAAGCGGCAATTGGGGTTCGCCCAACCTTCACCGATCTGCTCGTGGTGCTCACCACCAAAGCCCTGCAGCAGCATCCTTTGCTGAACTCGACGACAGAGGGAGACGAGATAATACTCCATCAGACCGTCAATATGGGTGTGGCAGTGGCCATCGAGAGCGGGCTCATCGTGCCGGTCATCCCCGGAGCGCAGAAGCTGGGACTTGGGGATATCTCGCGAACCAGGTTCGAGCTTGCGCGCAAGGCCTCCGAGGGGAGGATAGGCTACGAGGATGTGCAGGGTGGCACGTTTACGATAACCAACATCGGAGGTGCCGGGGCAGACATCTCCACTCCCATCCTCAACTCCCCTCAGAACGCCATACTGGGGGTGGGACGGATCGCGAAGAAGCCAGCCGTCTACAACGACGAAATCTGCGTGCGCCACATGCTGTGGCTGAACGTCACCTTCGACCACCGTGCTATGGACGGGGCCCCGGTTGCACGCTTTCTAGACACGCTGAGTACCATGATCCAGAAGCCGGTGGGACATATAAATGGATAACTTCGATTTAGCGATCATAGGCGGCGGACCTGCCGGTTATGCGGCTGCGCTACAAGGAGCCGAGTTGGGGGCTAAAGTCATCCTCGTGGAGAATGGACCGCTAGGAGGAACTTGCGTCAACCGAGGATGCATACCTACTAAGTTCATGGGCGAAGCTGCGGAATCGGCCCGAACCATAGATACTCTTCAAGCATTCGGACTCAAGGGAAGCCTGGAGCCGATTAGCCTGAAGAGAGTGGGCGGCAGACGTAGTGCGCTTGTTAGCGGGCTTGTGGATGGAATTAGCAGTATGCTTCAGATGGGCGGCGTGGAGGTCGAATTCGGCTCGGCCCGGCTGAGCGGCCGGGCAGCTCTGAAAATTGCCAACCCAGATGGGACCCGCGAGATCACAGCGACCAAAATAATCATCGCAACAGGAGCGTCCCCAGCCCCGTTGGATCTACCTGGCCTGGAGCGAGACGAGATCCTGAGCGCAGGGCAGGCGTTCGACCTCGAGCAAGTGCCGGAGAATTTGCTGGTCGTGGGCAGCGACGCCATCGCTCTGGAGCTTGCGTGCATATACAGCGGTCTTGGCAGCCAGGTGACGATTGTCGATCAGGAATCCCAGATTCTTTCCGGCGAAGACGCCGAAATGGTAGGTATCCTCCGTGAATTGCTCGAGCAGGCCGGCGTGAGCATACACATCAGGTCCAGAATTGAATCGGTCGACGTGGACGAACAAGGCAACCGTCTGGTGGGAGTTTTCGATGGCCAGCAGAAGCGCAGGATCGTCGCTCAGAGAATCATTGTGTCCCCCCGGCGGATCCCAAACGTGACCGCCCTTGGCCTGCACGAAGTCGGGGTGGTGATCGCCGACGGGGCAATAGTCACCAACTCCAGGATGGAGACCAACGTTGAAGGCATCTACGCCGCCGGCGACGTGGTGGGCGAGCCGATGCTGTCACACATCGCCACTGCTCAGGGAAGGATCGCCGCCTCCAACGCGCTGGGCAAGGAAGCGAGGTTCAGCAATAGGATCGTCCCTCGTTGTTTCTACACCACTCCTCAACT
>JAJYNT010000432.1 GCA_021786215.1 Chloroflexota bacterium
TCAGTTAGTGCAAGACTACTTGACAGCCCGGCTATCCGGACTCATAATGTGCCCGCTATATACAAAAAGCAAATTGCATTTTATAAAATGCAATTTGCTTCTGTTGGAACATAGCCAAGGGCTCGATCTTTGGCCCGTCCCGCTGCCTAACTCTGGCTTGACCCATCGACCCGATCATCACCTTCAGGAGCGAACTGTGGAGACCTCCGGAGACTACTACGACATTGACCGTCGCGACCTCTCGGACCGCGTCTATCAGGCGCTGAGACACGATATCCTTTCCGGCAAGTTCGCCCCGGGACAGAAGCTTCAGCTGGAAGAGTTCGCCCAGTACTTTCGCGTGAGCATCACCCCGGTCAGGGATGCCTTGAGGCTCCTTGCTGCCGACGGCTTGGTCGAGCTACTACCTCGGCGAGGCGCTTTCGTGACACAGTCCTCGGTGCGTAGCGTGGAAGAGGTTTACCAGGTGCGGGAGATTATCGAATGCGCCGCCGTCGACTTCGTGATTCAGAAGGGATGTTCTGCCCTAGATGAGCTGCAAAGCCTAATCGATCGGATCGCCGCCACCAACGTCGGAGAGACACACTCTGACTATCTCGCGTACATCCAGCTCGACCACAAGTTTCACCAGTTCATCGTGGACTGCGCAGGCAACCGTCACCTTTCTGAGGTCTTCTCCAACCTGCGTAGCCATACCATGGTGATGCACGCCCTTTACAGCGCTCCGGACCAGCGAGCCACGGGGACTCTCCACGAGCATGAGAATATCTTAGCCGCTCTACGAGCTGGAGACGCGGACAAAGCAAGGTCAACCATTCGTGAGCACCTTCGGAACGCGAGGGCTGAGGTTCTGCAGAGATTCCGCAACCATGGCGCTGTCGCCGAACCCACTTCCGTTCGCGGCTAAATCGGATGTTGCTCTAACCCATCAACAACGGTCCAGCAGGAAAACCCTAGCGTCTATCACGAATCCTCATCAGGCAACCTCGGGATCACTGAAATTCAGAGGGATATGATGCCTAATACAGTTCGGGTCGGGATCGTGGGAGCTGGGTTTGCGGCCGCCTTCCATCTGGCCGCGTACCGGAAGGTCTTCCGTGTGCCCTTGGAGGTAACGGGAATCCTTTCCCGCACTCCCGACAGGGCCCGTGCGCTCGCTGATCGCCATGGCATTCGGCGCATCTACTCAAATCTCGCCGCTCTACTAACGAGCCCAGACATCGATGTGGTAGATCTCTGCGTACCCGTTCATCTTCATCAGCCGATGGCAGTGGCAGCGGCTCGAGCGGGAAAGCATGTGATCTGCGAGAAGCCGCTGCTCGGATT
Source organism: Chloroflexota bacterium (assembly GCA_021786215.1). The sequence goes on from JAJYNT010000432.1 coordinate 1,327, forward strand.
CGCTGGTGAGGGTCGAACCGGGTCCGTGTCAAGAGAGCAGGCATACACGGTGGTCCAGAGGGAGTTAGATGAGGTCGCGACGGCTTTCCGCGAGAGCGGTCGCAAGCTGATGTACGCCGAGAACTGGGTTTACGCGCCGGCCTTCCGCCGCATAGCCGAACTGGCGAAGGCCAGCGGCGGCACCATCCTGGAGATACGGGGAAACGAGTCCCATGGCGGCTCCACCAGCGAATTCTCCAAGCGGTGGGAGACATCGGGTGGCGGAGCTCTAATCCGCCTTGGGATCCACCCAATTAGCGCCTCCATCTTCTTGAAGCAGACGGAGGGGAAGGCCCGGGACGGCCGTCCTCGGAGGGTACGGGAGGTCTGGGCACAGACGGCCGACTTGACCCAGGTGGATGGGTTTGATCCTGCCGGAACCAGACTGGTTTCCGGATGGGTGGATGTGGAGAACTGGGCTGTGGGCGTTCTTACCTTCGATGACAACTCGACAGCACTGGTCACCTGCTCCGACACCTCGCTCGGTGGCGTCAGCAACGGCATGGAGCTCTTCCTAACAAATGCCCACCTGAGATGCCACATCGGCCCCAACAACACATGTGAGGCCTTCAGCCCCGACCCGGAGGTATTCGACGGGGTGTTCCTGAATGAGAAACTGGAGACCAACACCGGCTGGAGCTTCCCTGCCGTCGATCACAACTGGGAGTCGGGGTATGCCCAGGAAATCCAGGACTTCGTCGAGGCAGTAGCTGAGGATCGCGAGCCACTTTCGGGGCTGGACCTGGCATTGGAGTCCATCCGAGTAGCTTATGCCATGTACTGGTCGGCGGAGAAGGGGCGACGCATTCGCTTGTAGCCTTTGGCGGCCCAGCCCGTGAACTGAGAGGAGGGGAGGCAATCCATCAGACATAGCCGATCTGGAGAGCACGTCACTGAAAGCCATTTCATCATCTCGAGAGGGCGGTTGGTTATCACCAGTTAGGAGTAGGGAAAGGAGACAGTACCGTGAGACGTCTCACCTGGTTGTTAGCCATCTCAGCAATCATTGTGGGCCTCGTCTCGCTGGCGGGATGCCAGGCTAGTGGGCCGAGCACAGTCAACATCGGGATCATCGAGGACTTGAGCGGTCCCACTTCGGCCTGGGGCGAGGGGCTGCAAAATGGGGCCATCATGGCGATAGAGAAACTGAACAAGGATGGAGGCCTGCTGGGCAAGCAGATCAAGTACTTTGCCACCGACTTCAAGGGGAACGTTCCCGAGAGCCTAACCGGCTACAACCAGCTAGTTGATCAGGACCACGTGGTGGCAGTAATCGGTACCCCGAACAGTGCTATGCACATCGCGCTGGCGCCGGTAGCCGACCAGAAGAAGGTGCCGGTGGTCGGCGACCCGATGGACGAGCGCGCCACCACCCCCAAGCCAGGAAAAGTCAACAAGTTCACGTTCCTGGGCGAGCCGGCTGCCGGAGATCAGGCCGACGCGATCGCCAGCTACGCCCTGAACGAGATGGGCTTTAAGAAGTTCGCCATCATGTATGACCAGGGCAACCCCTACTCCGTGTCGCTGGACACTCCTTTCGCCAAGTACGTTACCGCGCATGGGGCTCAGGTTGTGGCCAACGAGTCGTACGAGTCGAGCACCAACGACTTCACCGCCCAGCTAACCAAGATCAAGCAAACGAAGCCCGATGTGCTGGCCATCACTGGCTACCTCAAAGACAATGCCCTTATTGTCAAGCAGATGCATCAGTTAGGGATGAACATTCCGGTGGTGGGCAACAACTCTTGCTTCGTTCCGTTCGCTGAGACT
>JAJYNT010000431.1 GCA_021786215.1 Chloroflexota bacterium
CCCTCCCCTATCCCCTCCCCCACCTTAGGGGAGGGGAACCTCACCCCTTCCCCCGTGGCGGGGGAAGGGGCAGGGGGAAAGGGATAACCCCCGCGAAACAGAAAGGGCCCTGTTAACACAGGACCCCTTCGCTCACTCTCATCTCTATATCGGCAGACCTTAGCTGGCCGCTTCCGCCGCCAGCTGTGGCGCCGCACCATCGCCATGGTCGGCCTGCCTCTGTTCCACGACTCGCCGTAGCAGCGCCTCGAACGTCTCGCCCTCTACGGTCTCCTCCTTGACCAGGGTTTGAGCCACCAGGTCGAGCTCGGCCCGATGCTGCTGCAGGATCTCCGCAGCCCTGTTGTAGGCCCTTTCGATCAGTCCGTGCAGCTCCTCGTCTATGGCCTCAGCGATCTTCTCGCTGTAGTTCTTCTGCTCACCGATCTCTCGACCCAGGAAGATCAACTCTTCCTTGTGGCCGAGGGCCACAGGACCCAGCCGCTCACTCATGCCAAACTCGGTGATCATCCGACGGGCAATGTTAGTGGCCCGCTCGATGTCGTTCTCGGCACCGGTCGTCATCTCGCCGAACACCAGCTTCTCCGCGGCATGGCCACCCAGTGCCCACGCCAGGGTGTCCTCGAACTGCGACCTGGTCCACAGGTAGCGGTCCTCCTTCGGCAACACCCGGGTGTAGCCGCCCATCGTGCCACGAGCGATGATGGAGATTTTGTGCACCGGGTCCGCGTTATCCAGGAAACGCGCTACCAGCGCATGGCCTGCCTCATGGTAGGCCGTGATCTCCTTCTCCTTCTCGCTGATGATCCGGCTCTTCCGCTCAGGACCCGCGATCACCCGATCGACCGCCTCCTCCAGCTCCTTGAGGCCGATCAGCTTCTGATTCCGCCGAGCCGCCAGGATGGCAGCCTCGTTCACCAGGTTCGCCAGGTCCGCGCCTGAGAAACCCGATGTCTGCTTGGCCAGCACGTCCAGGTCCACCGCCTTGTCCAGCGGCTTGCCCTTGGAATGCACTTCCAGTATCGCCTTCCGGCCGGCAATATCCGGCCGATCCAGCACCACCTGCCGATCGAAACGGCCCGGCCGCAACAGCGCCGGATCGAGAACGTCCGGCCGGTTGGTAGCGGCGATCACGATTACGTTGGTGTTGGAGTCGAAGCCGTCCATCTCAACCAGGATCTGGTTGAGGGTCTGCTCGCGCTCGTCGTGGCTTCCACCCAGTCCGGCCCCCCGCTGGCGCCCAACGGCGTCGATCTCGTCCACAAAGACGATGCAGGGAGCGTTCCGCTTGGCCTGGTCGAACAGGTCACGCACCCGGGAGGCGCCCACGCCCACGAACATCTCCACGAACTCGGATCCACTGATACTGAAGAAGGGCACCCCGGCCTCGCCGGCCACGGCCCTGGACAGCAGCGTCTTGCCGGTACCAGGAGGTCCAACCAGCAACACCCCCTTGGGGATGCGAGCCCCCAGGGCAGCGAACTTCTCCGGATACTTTAGGAACTCCACCACCTCGGCTAGCTCCTGTTTGGCTTCCTCCACGCCCGCCACATCGCTGAAGGTGATGGTAGGCTTGTTCCCCACGAACATTCGGGCTCGGCTCTTACCAAAGGAAAGGGCCTGGTTGTTGCTCCCTTGAGCCTGACGCATCATGAAGAGCAGAATGGCACCGAAGAAGATCAACGGCAGGAAGTTGGCTAGCAACCCCAGCCAGTTGCTCAACTGCGGAGGGCTCTTCACCTCGATCTTCACGGCCTGGATCTGTGCCGGGGTATCCCCGCCGTCCTGAAGCACCTGGTAGATGCTGACGTTATCCTCCTTGAGGGCCGTCGCCTTGGGGCGGTCGGTGAAGTCCACCGACAGTTTGTCCCCGGTGACCGAGATGGCACGGACCTTGCCCTGCTGCACTGCCGTGACCACATCGCTGATAGGCACGGTCGCCGGCTCCCGCTCGGAAGGCGGGAACATGGTGACGAACAGGGCGATCACAGCCACCAGGATAATCAGATATACGAAACTGTTACGCAGCCACTTGGTATCCACGCAACTCCTCCGCCACAGCCAACAGCTGACGGAACCAGAAACGTCGCTCAGCCTTGAAGAATCGCCAACTGCCGGCTGGGGCCACGGTTGTATGCGACCGACTTGAATGTCTGGTTTACGGGAATTATACCATAGCGCACACTGTCAGCCACGGCCCACCGGGTGGATCAATCGACCAGATCGATGATACCGATCAACCACCACAAATGGGAAGGTCAGCGCAGCCGGCATCAAGACGGCGAGCGACGCCGGTGGGCGCTCCTAAGCACCCTCCACCTGCATGACCCCGATGTAAGGCAGGTTACGGTAAAGCTCAGCGTAGTCCAGACCATAACCCACAACAAACTCGTCGGGGATCTGAAAACCGACATAGTCCGCCTTGATCCCCTCGGGCCTCGACTTCTCCTTCACTAGCAGGGCGCACACCTTCACGCTGGCCGGGTTTCGCATGGCCAGGTTGTCCAGGATGTAGCGCAGGGTGAGGCCGGTGTCGATGATGTCCTCCACCACCAGGATGTCTCTGCCATCCACGGCCGCGTCCAGGTCCTTGAGTATCCTCACCACTCCACTGCTCTGAGTGCTTACACCATAGCTGGATACGGCCATGAAATCCATCTGCAGAGGCAGATCTATGGCCCTGGCCAGATCCACCAGGAACACCACGGCCCCCTTCAACACCCCCAGCAGCAGCAGGTTCCGCCCGGCGTATTCATCCTTCAGCTGGCGTCCCAGCTCCTGGATCCGCTCCCGGATCTCCTCCTGGCTGATCAGCACTCGCTTGATCTTGTTCCCCATTGAGCCATCTCCGGTAACAAACTAATCTTCCACCTCCTCCGTCCGCTCGTAACTCAGCCGAAGGATCCGGCGGGTACCATCGGTCACCTTTAGACGATCGTCGATGCGATAACCGACCACCCAGGCTATCTGCTCCGGGGTCGCCACCACAGGGATACGATCCCTCTCCCCTCGGGGCACCTTCTCATCAACCAGGAAGTCCTGCAGTTTCTTGGTCTGCTCCATGCCGAGAGGGACAAAGCGATCCCCGTGTCTCCTGCGGCGCACCCAGCGCACCAACCCGGTCTTCTCGGC
>JAJYNT010000387.1 GCA_021786215.1 Chloroflexota bacterium
TGGCTCCCAACAGCGCGAAAAAGGCCACAAAGGGCCACAGAAACCATGGGGCGTGTCTCTCACCAACGTGCATGGTCCCCTCCTACCGATCCACCTCGGCGATCGCATTCCTACGCACAGTAGCTAACAGGTGCAATCCCGAGCCACAAACTGTCATCCTGAGCGAAAAGCGAAGGATCTCCAGTTGCGAGAAGATGCCTCGCTCCGCTCAACAGTGTGCACGCCTTCTCAGTGCCAGGGCTGCAGACGGCCTCATCCCCCACTACAGCTACTGCATAGCGTATTCCCGAAGATCGTCCGTTTGGGTAGAGCAGGAGACTGGCGCGGTGGCTCTTTGTGTCCGGCGCTGTCCATGCATCTGGTTGCAGGCGCCGCTGTCCCGAGACCGACGGCTAGTCATCGTGGACTTTCAGGACACGCCATGGTTCACAAGGGCTGGTAGATAGCGTTACAATTTATTGCCAACGTCACCCCCAGCCTCTCCTTCGTCACCCCCGCGAAGGCGTGGGTCCAGGCATCCCATCCCCTCGTGAGGCCACTCCTGCACGCCAACGTGGACCCCTGGATGCCCGATCAGGTCGGGCATGACGGTCCACGGAGTCTGTCACTCTGTCCGTGAACCATCCCAACCCCGGGTAGAAGATCACGATGCCAGTCCCAGCTCGCCAGCGGGGCATCCTCAGGACATCCTTGATCCCTGCAACGCCGACGAGCCTGCCCTCTGCCGGCACCACCGGCAGTCCGTTCACACCGTGTTCCAGCATCACCTCGGCCGCTCGACGCACGGTAGCGTCAGACCCGATTGTGAGCACGTTGGGATTCATCACTTCTCTGGCTTTCAACATGTAATCTCCCTCTCTTCCCAACAAAAAAGCTCCTACGATGGGCCACCCCACCATAGAAGCTATCAGTCGCCCCGCGACCTTCCTCCGATCCCCTTCAAGGGTTCGGGGCCAGCGAGCTTCATCGCCACCGACGAGCCTATTCGATTGACACCATCATTCTACCGGCTGGAAATCGCCCGGGCAAACGTGTGTGCTGTTGAAGTCGAGATGCCACCGTTCCGATGCCCAGCACCAGGTCTAACGGCTTCTTCTAGCTGTGCGATTGTAGCCGGTTGCTATCGTTCAGGCAATGGACCTGAAGCGGGCCGAGTTCATCCTGCTTGAGCAGGTCCCTGAAGGTCTTGTGATGCTCCTCCTCTCTACTGCAATCGATCCAGAACGTCCAGCAATTGTTGGCTAGCCAACGGGTGCCTCCTTCCAAGCCGATATCTGCATGGGGACCATCTCGCGGAAGCCGCCGCCTCGCGAGGGCTGGATCCTGCTACATCATACTGTCGGACAGGGCAGATGTGGGCACCACCGCAGCCACGATCATCCACCGGCCGTTATCGCGCTAGATCCGGTCGCTGATGGCTCAGAAGTGTCCGTGCGGAAGATTTCCCGATACAGGTCAGGGCCGTAGCTCGTGGACAGTGGCTCTCCTTCGATGAGCCGAAACGTCCTTCGCCCATCGGGCTCTCGCTCGGCTCGCAAGAAGAGGGTGTTTCCCACGTTTTGCCGGCGAAATCCGCTCGCCAGGTCGAACATGTGAGTGACGTAGACGACCTTGATGTGGGCCCCCAGCATGGCGCGGACGATTTGCCGCCCGATCTCAGAACCCTCTCGCTCGTTGGTTGACGCGAACGACTCGTTGAACAGCATGAGGGACCTGGGCTGCATGCGGTCGATGATCGTGCTCATGCGCTTTAGCTCTTCATCGAACTTGCCGGTCGTCATGCTCGCGTCTTCTTCTCGTTTGTAGTGGGTAAAGGCGCCGTTGCACACGTTCGCTGAGAAACGCACCGCGGGCACAAACATGCCGCACTGCATCATCAGGTGTGAGAGGCCGACGCTGCGCAGGAAGGTGGACTTTCCGCCCTGGTTGGCACCGGTAATGACCACCAGCTCCTTGCCGTCTGCCGCGACATCGTTGCCGACCACTCTGCCTTCCATAGTCAGCGTCAGACACACGTCGTACAGCCCTTCGGCTGAAAACGCAGACTCGTCCACGCCCAGGGGAACGGGGAAGCAGGTCGGTTCGCCTTTGCCGGCGAGCCGCTCGTGGAGATTCAGGCAGCCAACATAGAACCCGAGTTCAGTCAGCAGCATCTGAAAGAAGCTGAGGACGTGATCGGCTGACTGTGCCAGCGCGTTCGCGACCAGGTTGGCCCCTCTGCCTGCCAACTCTCCCAGCGCCTGCGAGCCGGCAATATCGCGCGGGGCGACCTCATAGCTGTAGGCAGGCGGTCCCTTGCCCAGGATGCGCTCCACCCAGCTCCGCGTGTCCGGCCAGGGCTTGCGGAGTATGTAGCTAGCGCCCTTGCTGCCCTTGCCCAGCCGCGCGCTGATCAACTCGCCGCCGCCGAACTTCAGTTGACGCAGATGCTCCTCGACGGTGGCGAAATACTCGTCATCCAGCTCGGCCTTGAGCATGTTGAAGAACCGGATAAAGCCTTCGGAGCGGAACTGGTCCGCGTGATCGTCGGCAATGGACCGGAGCCTCTTGAGCATCTCGACCAGCATGCGCATCACTTCGACGGCGCTGCTCAGAATGGCGGTGGCCGAGTAGGTGCTGCGCCAGATCTTACTGTTGCGCAGTATCGTCTCCGCGGCCAGGTCGTACAGGCCTCGGACGGTGTCCGGGTGCGCCAGGCAATCGCGCAGCACGTCCTGGCGATATCTGATCGCATCAGGATCAGCCACGCCGCATATCACCGCCTGTTTGGCGATGGCAAACAGGAAAGGGTCATTCAGTGACATGGCGCTGAAAAGCTTGTCCAGCTCCAGGTCCTGGATCAGATCCGCTGCGTGGGCCGGCAACGCGGCATCCACTTCCGCGAAAGGCCTATTGTCGCGACCGTACCAGCCGTTGGGAGAAAACTTCCCACGGAACTCGAAATCCCTGTCGCGGTACATGAGAAAAGCTTTCATTGCACCAGACGCCTCGTGACCGACTCGAAGCTGAGCCCGTACTTTTCGGCGATTGCCGCGGCGTGGGCGAGCCCATCGGCCGGCTTTCTGATAACACGGAATGTCCGTTGGGCCGGATTCTCAGGAACCACGGTGCTGACCATGCTGACGGTTGCC
>JAJYNT010000043.1 GCA_021786215.1 Chloroflexota bacterium
GGTAGTCTCGTCCACTTTCTCCATCTTCCCCGGCTTGCCGTTGACGGATAGCTCCGGCGTTGGGGTTGGAACTAGGTCCTTGTTCTGATAGATGTCCTCGTACCAGAACATGAAGTCGTCGGCGGTGAAGGGTTGCCCGTCGGACCACTTCATTCCCTTGCGCAGGTAGATGGTAGTCGTTTTTCCGCCGTCGCTCACCTTCCAGTCCTTGGCGACGCTGGGAGCACGTTTGGCCCCGGTATAATCCCAGAACAGGATCTTGTCGGTGGAGACGATCCTGTTGCCATTCTCGCCGTCGCCCGGCCCCGCGAAGGCCCGATGCCAGGTCCCTCCATACTTTCCGGTTTCGTGCAACGGCTTGAGGACCATCGGCTCCAGAGACACCCGCTCCGCGACCGGGGGCAACTTTCCGGCTTTCACCAGATCAGCTAGCTGTGGGGCTTCCTTAAAGCTCTTAGGAATGGCGGTCGGGTCTCGGACTATCGTTGGCCCTTCGAGCTTGCCCACCAGCTGGGAGCCGATCTTAGGCTCGGCAGCCGGTGCCGCCGCACCCGACGTGGGGGCCGGTGCCGCGGCGGCTGGGGCCTTGGTTGGCGCTGCAGCCGCGGGAGGCTGCGTCGCGCTAGGGCTAGGCGGCGACTGGGGTGCGCAAGCTGCCAGGGCAGTCGCGCCGGTTACCAGTGCCGAGAGTTGAAGGAATTCGCGCCGGGACAGCAGTTTCCGCTTCGACATCTTTCTCTCTCCTCACCAGTTGAAGGCTAGCAGTCCTCAGATATCAGATCCTGTTGTCGCCTAGCTCTCTTGTCCGGCAGAGTCGACTCGCACAATTTTGAAGAGTTTGAACCTGTGACCCGCGAACTCGGGCTGAACGGTGACCGTGCGAAAGCGCGGTCCGGAATATGGCACAAAACCCGCATCCTTGGCCAGACGCGGATCCTTTGCAACATCCGCGAACCTGACCAACTGGACCGGATAGTGTCCGCTGACAGGGGCCGAGATCTCGGAAAGATCGAAGAACTCCTTGGAAGTCACCGAGTACGCAGAAACCACTTGGTCCGAAGCCGGCCGCTTTCCACGATATCGTCTTTGGTAAACGCGGTAGTGCACCCAGAAAGCCAGAACACGGAGGTACCAGAGGATCGCTTCAGTTAGACCTGACCAGTGAAGGAACTCCAAGCGACAGATCGACGCCGTCGACCATCTGATCGGTTTGTAGTTGGTAGCTGTTGGTGGGGGACCCAGCGCAACCGATGCGCCATGTACGACATCATCGATGATCTGCTCTGAATATAGCACCATGCGGCTGTCATGTCAACTGGTTGTTGATATTGACCAATACCCCTCTACTGTGTATCATGTAGCACAATCGTGGTTTGTACCACCATGGTGCACGCGGCGGGTGCTGCGCGCCATGGCGAGGATCATAGCCGTGCGCGAAGGAGGCCGTCCTCTATGCGCAACCTGGCTCCGAACCCGCGGCGGAAGATAGGCGCAGTGCAGCGCGCTGTCGACATCCTGAACCTCTTCGACAGCCAGTCCCCCGAGCTCGGAACGACCGAAATCGCCCAGTCGCTGGGACTGCACAAGAGCACGGTCTCCAGCCTGGTCGCCACTCTAGCGGCCAACGGCTACCTGGACCAGAACCCTTCCAGCCGCAAGTACGTGCTGGGGCTCAGGTTGCTGGAGCGGAGTGCCGTGTTGCTGGGCCAAATGGACATCCGCCGGGTGGCCCGCCCCTTCCTGGACAAGCTCCGGGACTGGCGGGGAGAAAGCGTTAACATGGGCATCAGGGACGGGGACGACGTGGTGTACATCGAGCAACTGCCCAGCACACACTCGGTGGGCATGCGAGAGGAGATCGGCAAGCGAGCGCCGCTGCACAGCACCGCCCTCGGGAAGGCGTTGATCGCGTGGCTGCCACCGGCCGACCTGCAGCGCATCGTCAAGCATTGCGACCTGACGCCCCTTACCCCCAGAACCATCACCAGTACGGAGGAGTTCCTCCACGAACTGGAAAGGACCCGGGAGCGGGGCTACGGCCTGGACGATGAGGAACACTCCCTGGGTGGACGATGCGTGGGGGCACCTATTTTCGATCACATGGGGCAACCAGTGGCAGCGCTGAGCGTCTCTACCCCCGTGGAGCGAATACCCATGTCCCAAGTCCCCGTGGTCGCCGAGATGGTGAGAGAAGTGGCCAAGGCGATCTCCCTCCGCCTCGGATACGTGCAGAGGCCCTACTGAGAGTGGCGTTGGTTTCTGGAAGTGCAGGACCGTGCAAGAGAGTGCAAGATGCAGAAGGAGTCAAATCGTGAGCGCTAATGGGAAAAAGGTAGCCCTCCTCGTGGAGAACATGTACGAGGATCAGGAGTTCTGGTATCCATACTACCGGCTGAAGGGGGCTGGGGCCCAGGTCATAGTGGTGGCGCCCAAGGCCGGGGCGACCTACACCAGCAAGCACGGATACGAGGCCAAGAGCGATGTGGCGGCGGCGGACGTCAAGGGCAGCGACTTCGACGCCGTGGTCATCCCCGGCGGATACTCGCCTGACCTGATGCGACGGGTCCCGGCGATGGTACAGCTGGTTCGAGATGCGGACGCTGCGGGCAGGACCATCGGCACGATCTGCCACGCGGCCTGGATGCTCTGCTCTGCCGACATCCTGAAGGGTCGAACGGTCACCTGTTTCTTCTCTATCAAGGATGATGTGGCCCATGCAGGCGCGGAATACGTGGACCAGCCGGTGGTGAAGGACGGAAACCTGATCACCTCTCGCTTCCCGGCGGACCTGCCCGCGTACTGCGAGGCGCTGGTCGCGGCCCTGGAAGAGAAGTAGAGATCCCCTCGAGCTCGGAACGAACCGCGGGGGCGGCTCCGGACCCGGAGCCGCCCCCGCCCTGCTAGCCCTCCCCCCGGCCACTCGCGCCAGCGAGAGACGCTGACCTCGACGCGGTGTGCCATGCTGTCGATCCTGGCGACCTCCTGGGTCAACTCCACCCGGATCCGAAACCGCCCGATTATACCCGGATGGGGTATAATGACCCAATCCGCGATGCGGCCTTCCGCACACGTGGCTCCTGATGCCCCCATATACCCTGGGATCCTTCGGGCGCGGTC
>JAJYNT010000189.1 GCA_021786215.1 Chloroflexota bacterium
ACTACTCGGGAGGCAGGGACATCTACAACAAGAAGGGGCCCATCAAGACCCCTGACGACCTGAAGAAGATGAAGATCCGGCTCCGCACCATGCCTGACCCTGTGATGATCGACACCATCAACGCCATGGGGGCCCAGGCAACGCCGCTGGAGGCAGGCGAGATCTACAACGCTATCCAGCAAGGTGTGGTGGATGGGGCTGAGAACTCCATCACCTTCTACTTAACCGAGAAGCACAACGAGGTAGCGCCCTACTTCTCGCTAACCCATCATTTCTTCAGCATCGACCCCCTGCTGGTCAGCTTGAAGTGGTTCAACGCCCAGCCCCCCGATGCCCAGAAAGCCATTGTCGCGGCAGCAAAGGAGACCATCCCCTACGAGCGGAAGGTCTGGGATGAGGGCGACAAAGCGAACTACGTCAAGGCGAAGGCAGAGGGCGTAAAGATCAATGAGGCCGACGTTCCCGCCTTCCAGAAGGCGGTGAAGCCAGTATGGGACAAGTACGGTCCTGGCATGGGTGACCTGTACACTATTCTGCAGCAGTCCCAGTAGCACCCGGTAGCAAGAGGGCCGAGAGTTCGCTCCCTGGCCCGGTGGTGGCGATTGAGGATGCCGGGTGGGGGTGATCCGACGAACCAACCCCACCCGGCGGTGCCCTCGCCTCAGCAATCTGAGGCCCAAGATCCTGGGTCGTGAGGTCTACTCAGTTGAACACGGTTACCAACGACGCAAAGTCGCTGTGGTCTCTCCTCACCCGGATCGATCGCCAGGTGACCCGATTCGAGAACGGACTGGGTATTCTCCTGGTGGTCACGGTGACTGTCGTGGTCACCCTCCAAATCGTGTTTCGGTTCTTCCTCAACAGCCCCCTCTCCTGGTCCGGCGAGTTGGCCACCTACATCCTGGTCTGGCTCACCTTTCTGGGGTTGGCCATCGCCCAGCGCGACCACGCTCACGTCGCGCTGCACTTACTGCCCGATCTCAGCGGGCCCACCGAGCAGGTCATGAACTGGGCCCGCTGGATAGCCGCAGTGGGCCTCTTCATCGTCATGGGGGGCGGCGGGCTGAGTCTGGCTTTCATGCACAACGTCGAGAGCTCTCCCGCGATTGGACTGCCGATCTGGGTGGTCTACGCCGGGATGCCGCTGGGTGGGATTCTCGGACTCTGGCACCTCGCGCTGGAGCTGCCTGGGCTGCTCCAAGGGGAGAAGGGAGAGAGTCGATGGCACTGATCCTGGTCGTCGCATTCTTGATCCTGATCCTGATGGGGGCACCTATCGTGGTGGCCATGGGGATGGGCACCTGGCTTGCTCTGGTCCTGCATGGAATGGACTGGACTCTGGTGGCCCAGACAGCGGTTCACGGGTTGAGTTCCTTCACCTTTCTGTCCATACCCCTCTTCGTCCTCGCTGGCGAGATCATGGACAAGGGGGGGATCTCCGCGCGGCTGGCCAGATTTGTGGTTATGCTGGTGGGGTGGCTCTCGGGGGGGCTGGGGATCGCCGTGGTGCTGGGGACAATGCTCTTTTCCGGGATTTCCGGCTCGGTCAACGCGGATGCGGCGGCCATTGGCTCCGTCATGATCCCAATGATGCTGGAGGCTGGATACCGAAAGGAATGGGCGTCGGCTATCGTAGCTGCCGCCGCCGGCACCGGCATCTTGATCCCGCCATCCATCACCATGATCACCCTCGGCACGGTCGCCAATCTCTCCATCAAGCAGCTATTCCTGGCATCCCTCTTCCCAGCAGCGCTTATCGGCCTCTCGAAGGCAATAGTCATCTGGTACAAGGCCAAGGCCGGACTGGAACCGGGCCACGAGCGGGTCAGATTCTCCTGCGGACAGATGGTTTCGGCCTTCGTCGCAGCGATTCCAGCCCTCCTGGCTCCGGCCATCATCCTGGGCGGGATCCTCTCTGGTGTCTTCACCGCTACCGAGGCGGCTGCGGTCGCCGTCTTGTACGCCACCTTCGTCAGCGTCGTGATCTACCGGGAGATCACTTGGGAGAAGGCCGCCCGCTTGCTGGTGTCCACCGTTCGTCTAACCGGCGTGGTGGTCGGGCTGGTTGGCGCGGCATCGGCCATAGCCTACGTCATGGCCTACACAATGGTGTCCGACAGCCTGGCAGCAATCGCCACGTCGGTCATCGACAACTACTTCCTGTTCGTTACCCTGATGATGGTGCTGTTCTGGATCATGGGAGCGATGCTGGATGGGATACCTGCCCTGGTGATCTTGATCCCCCTGTTCATGCCGCTGGCTCAGCAGGCCGGCATGCACCCGATCCACTTTGCCATCTTCTCCCTCGCGGTATTCGGAATCTCCCTGGTCACGCCACCTCTGGGCACCGCCTGCTTCGTCGTGACCTCCCTGGCCAAGGTGGACATGCGGAAGCTGATCTGGCCGATGCTGCCGTTCCTGGCCATCATGTTCGGCACCATTCTGATCCTGGCCTACGTACCCTGGTTCTCCCTGGAGCTACCGCGGCTCTGGGGCGGCATGGTGACACCATGAGCGGAAGGGAGGGAGACCTGATCAACATCGATCTCCCTCCCAGGTGGACCGACGAGTCTCCTGCCGCACCCCTACCGGTGCCCGAACTTGGGCGGTCGCTTCTCCATGAAAGCATTCACTCCTTCTCTGATATCCTCGCTGCCGAAAACCCTTCCGGTCAACTGTAGGGCTAGCGACTGTCCAGCCGCCTGGCCGGCGACCAGCCCGTAGTCCACCGCCTGCTTTATGCATTCCAGGGCCACCCCCGCCCGCTGGGCGATAGTGGCAGCCAACTCGTGAGCGACGGCCAAGGCCTGGCCCGAGGAGGCAACCCGGTTGATCAGCCCAACCTGGTAGGCTCGCTGGGCATCGATAGGATCGCCGGTGTACATCAACTCCTTGGCCAGCGACTCGCCGATCAGTCGAGGCAATCGCTGCGTGCCGCCACTGCCGGGAAATACCCCCAGTTTGCACTCGGGGAAACCGATTCTTGTGCCCTCGTCCATCACTCTGAGGTCACAACACAGCGCCAGCTCTGCCCCACCCCCAAGAGCCAGGCCGTTGATGGCAGCGATGGTCGGCTTGGGTAGGTTGTCCAGGGCATCA
>JAJYNT010000297.1 GCA_021786215.1 Chloroflexota bacterium
AGGGTGCCCTATAGTCACTACTGCCCCGAGAGATCCGGTAAGTTGCACCGAACGGAGCGAAGGAGATCAGCGGAGCGGGGAAACCCGGAACGCAAGAGCTGGAGCAGGGTTCGGGACTCCGAAGCGGAGCGGCTGATAGGTCGGCAGGGCGAAAGCCCGAGAGGTCGTCAGAACGGACCGGTCGGAGATCCGATCGCGGGTAACCGAAGACCGCGCAGGGCGAGAGCTTGGGCGGGCGAAGGGAACCGGCGAAGTGGACGCAGAAAGGTCGCTCGGGGCACCTCTTTGCCCTGGACTGGCGGCTTTGTCCGCTGCTCAGGGCTTTTTTATTTCCTTGTCCGCCTCTTGGCGGGCATGGTATAGTATCCTGGTCGCTGTTGATCATCGTGATGGGGCAGCGCGTGTGCGCTCCGGCAACTTTGCCGGTCACCCCGTAACGCCCCGATCAGCCTCATACCTCCGTTACTCGATAGTGGGAGGAGTCCGTGTTTAGCCCCCTCAATGCGCTCTTGGGCCTCATGTCCCGGGACATAGGGATCGACCTGGGAACTGCCAACACACTAGTGATGGTACGTGGCAAAGGGGTCGTCATCAACGAACCTTCGGTCGTCGCCATCAACAAGAAGACCAGGAAGGTGCTGGCCATCGGGGCCGACGCCAAACGGATGGTGGGCCGCACGCCGGCCAATATCGTTGCCATTCGGCCTTTAAAGGATGGCGTGATCTCCGATTTCGACGTGACCGAGCAGATGCTGCACTACTTCATCGGCCGGGTCCACGAGGAGTTCACCCTCATCCCCAGACCAAGAGTCGTTGTGGGGATCCCCAGTGGGGTCACGGAGGTGGAGCGTCGAGCCGTGCACGACGCCACAGTCAGCGCAGGGGCACGGGAAGCCCTGCTGATCGAGGAGCCCATGGCCGCGGCCATCGGCTCCGGTTTGCCGATCACCGAGCCTTCGGGCAGCATGATCGTGGACATTGGGGGTGGAACCACCGAGGTGGCGGTTATCTCCCTGGGGGGAATGGTGTCCCTCCGCTCCATCAGGATCGCAGGCGATGAGTTGGATCAAGATATCGTTGGTTACGTGCGCCAGCGTCACAATCTGATGATAGGGGAACGGATGGCCGAGGAGATCAAGATCACCACCGGCAGCGCTCACCCCACCACCGATGACCGCACCATAGTGGTTCGAGGGCGGGACGTGCTCACGGGGCTCCCAGGCGAGATACAGTTGACCAGTTCGGAAATCCGTGAAGCCGTGTCCGGATCGGTGAACAGCATTGTGGAGGCGGTCACAGAGACCATCGAGGAAACCCCACCGGAATTGGTAGCCGACATGATGAGTCGAGGCATCACCTTGGCCGGAGGCGGCGCCCTGCTGCCCGGCATGGACCAACTGATCAACGAGAGAACCGGCATACAGGTCCACATAGCCGAGGATCCCCTTCAATCAGTCGTGCGCGGTACCGGCAAAGTGCTGGAAGATCTGGACATGTTGCGCAAGGTGTTGGTGGATGTCCAGGACAGCAAGAGCCCTCGGCGCCGGTAGCCACGCGGCAACAGAGAGGTACGGCTATTGGATCGCAAGCCTATACCCTGGTGGGCAGGCGCTCTGGCCGCTGTTGCGGCTCTTGTCATGGTGTTTCAGCCCGCCACCGCCAACAGGGCACAGCAACTCGGTAGCGAGCTGCTGGCTCCTTTCAGCTTCTATGTCAGCGGGTTCGCAAGCTCCCTCTCCGACTTCTTCGGCACCGTGGGTAGCATAGGCTCCCTCCGCGCTACCAACCAGCAGCAGAAGGAGGAGATCGACCGCCTCAACTTCGAGCTGGTCCAGATGAAGGAACTGCAGCAGGAGAACGATGACCTGCGCAAACTGCTGGGCTTCAAGCAGGCTCGGCCACAACTGCAACTCCTCCCGGTGCGAATCCTGGGCACCGACGCCACCGGGATCCTGAACACCCTGATCATCGACAAGGGAAGCAACGACGGAATACACGAGGACACCGCCATCATCACCTGGCGCGGCCTCGTGGGAAGAGTGATACGCGTTCGGCCAACCACATCCTTCGTCTTGCTGATCACCGACGTCAGCAGTTCCGTGGCGGCCCGAGTTCAGGACCCTCAATCCAGGGCCAGCGGCATCGTGAGCGGCCAGAAAGAGGGTGGATTGATCATGAAAGACATACTCCAGCAGGACCTTATCCAGACCGGCGATCTCGTGATCACCTCCGGTGTGGGCGGGACCCTGCCCGAGGGTTTGCCCATCGGAAAGGTGGTGCGGGTCCAGAAAAAGGCCATCGACATGTTCCAGGAGGCAGTCTTGGAGCCCGCGGTGGACACATCTAAACTGGAACGGATCTACGCTGTCCTAGACTATCCGAAGAACTAAGCAGCCCAGAGGGCTGAGTCCGGAGTAGTGAAGCACGGGCCCAACGCTGCACCCGGCACTCAGCACCTAGGCTTACTATCACGGGAGGCCATGTGCATTTTCGGAGGATCGTACTCCTGGCCCTTGCCCTGCTGGTGGCCGCAGTCCTTCAATCGAGCCTGGGCAGCAGGATCACGATCTTTACCGCGAGACCCGATCTGGTGCTCCTGCTGGTCGTCACCTACAGTGTGAGCCAGGGCGGCGAGGAGGGCCTGATCGGCGGGTTGATCGGAGGGCTACTAGTGGACCTGCTTTCGGCCATTCCCTTCGGCACCGCGACCATCAGCATGGGATTGATCGGGCTGGCCAGCGGCCTCGGGGAGGCCAACATATATCGGGCTAATCTCTTCATCCCCTTGGTGGCGGTGTTCGTGGCCACGGTGGTTTACCACAGTGTTCTCATGTTAACCCTCCAGGCCGCGGGCTGGAACGTGGAGTGGATCGGCACACTGGCTCTGCAAACCGTGCCGGGCGCTCTCTTTAACGCGATTCTCGCGCCGCTGGCATTCGTCCTCGTGAAGAAGATTGCACCTCCGACGGAAGGTGAGGAACAGATGCGATGGTAAGCTCAGGGCCGGCTGATAGCTACTCCCTGCCCACTCAAAAGGAGCCGGAGAAGAAACCGGGCATCACCCGGAGGCTTTTCCTGCTGAAGGGCGGGACAG
>JAJYNT010000495.1 GCA_021786215.1 Chloroflexota bacterium
GGGAGATCATCGCCGACATACGTTGGTGGCGGTTCAAAGTCGTTTGAGGGGAGCGGGCGTTGGCCCGCTCCCCTCAAACTTAGTAGCAAGACGCTAGCAGCACTTCTTCCGACCGGGCGAAGGAGAACCAGCACCCGCACGCTTTACGCGGCGATCTGCTCGCTGCCGACAACCACAACCTTCGGCTCCATCGACATGCCCCGCGCCCAGCCTGCCCCGCCGCCCAACAGCTTGAGTCGCAGTTGGCGGGTCTCATCTGAAGGCCAAACCCCCCTTTCTCTGGCCAGCAGTCGCTTGATCTCGCGGTACTGGTAGTCGACGGCGGCCCGATCGCCCACCCGGAAATGGCACACCATGAGGTCCCGCACCACATCCTCCTGAAGGGGATCACTCTTGAGAGACTTCAGACCGCATCGGATCGCGTCTCGCCAGAGCGAAAGCGCCATGTAATGGTCGAGAAGCAACCGGGTCGACCACAGCAGCAGTTTCCTCAACTCCTCCCGAGGCTTCTCACACCATTCAAAGTGAAAACCCGTCAGGTACTCCCCTCGGTAAACCCTGATTGCCTCTTCCAGTAGGAAGACCACCTGGTCGCGCAGCACCGGAGGGCTCTCCTGTCCCAGCATGAAATGCGCTCGCCCCAGCAGTTCACGGAAACGTTCGGCGTCGATGAGACACTCTCCATCCCAGCGATATACCCCGTCGCCGTCGAGCACCGGATCCACCTGAGGGTAACCCGGCCCCAAAGACTCCCTCAACTGATAGAGAGCCTCGTGCAGCCGAACGTTGGCCACGGCCTGGTCTTCGCCGGGCCAAAGGTCGCTCAAGACGACTTCCCTGGGGATAGGCTCGGTCCTGTGCACCAGCAGGTAGGCCGCCAAGTTTCTCGAATCCACCGAGGGCCAGTCCACCGCTTGGTCACCGGCAGTGGCATCAAGCCCACCAAGAGAATGGAGAGCTACAGTGGGGACGTCACCGCCTCCATCTGGAAAAACGCCCGGCCATACCAGCCTTGGGATAGGCTTCCTTCCCAATCCATTCTCAATCCCCTCCAGCGCCTGCTCAACTCTGCTCTTAAGTTGCGAATTCTTCTCGCACGCCGCCACAAACAATCGGCATTCATCTATCAGCGGCTGGTGCATCGATGCTCCAGCTACCTCCAGCGCTTTCCGAGCATTCTCCAGCCCATCCTTGCTCCGGCCCAGGCGGAATAGCTCCACGGCGGTCGCGTGAAGCAGCCGGACACGCTCCTCATACCGGTTCGGCAGTTTTCGCAGCAGTTCGGCGGCCGTAGCCACTGCCTCTCGCGAGGCATCGCTCTGCCCCAGCCGATCCAGGCCCCTGGCCTGGCTCAGACGGATCCGGGCCATGGCAGCTTGATCTTGTAGCCTCTCGGCGACCTCCAGGGAGAGCCCCGCCACCTGCAGGGCCTGTCGCGTCCAACCAAGCTCCAGGTAGATCGATGATGCCATTGCACCCGCGGCACTCACGGCCACGCCGTCGGTTCCCAGTAGAGCAGCTCTCTGTACCGCTCGTCCGCTGGCAGCCAACGCCCCAGAGTAGTCACCCCGCAGGCCGGCGATAGCTCCCAGTTGAAGTAACGCACGGACTATCAGGGGCTGATGTCCGCTCCGCTCGGCCTCCAACAATCCCAACCCCGCTGTGGCGAAGGCCGCGGTCAGATGGCCCATCACCTCCTCGGCTCGAGCTTGCAGCCAGCAGGCCTCGGCGCGTTGGGCGTGGTCGGACTCTGAGAACAGCCGCAAGGCCTTCTGTGCCGCGTCCACGGCAGCAGTCGGGCGATCCTCCAACAGGTGAGCCTCAGCCCATCTGTTGGACTGCTCACCGCGATCTCTCGTGCTTCCCTGAATCTGCAGCAACGGATCCGCCGCCACCAGCAACACCCTGGCCTCATCCAGCCGGCTTCTCGCGAGCAGGAGCCCTGATTCCTGCACCATCAGCCTCGGGTGCCGGTCGCGCACGGCCGCCGGCAGGGATCGAATCCATCTCAGTGCTCGATCCAAGTGGCCACGAGACAACTCCTCCTCAATGCGCTCCTCAAGCAGAACAGCCGCCTCCTCATAGCCTCCTATCTCCAGATAGCGGGCCATCGCCTCAGCGGTCTCGCCCCGGGCCGCGTAGTAGCCTGCTGTTCTCCATTGCAGACTCTGGTACTCTCGCGGCAGAAGGCGCCTCGCCAACTCCCGCCGCAGCGCCAGACCGAATAGAGGCTCGTAGTAGACGGGCAGATCCAGACCCTCCGGTCTCATGGTAGGTAGCCGGCTCTTCTCGACGAGCCGCAGCAGTTCTTCCGGTTTTCCGATTCCAACCCCTTCACGGCAGGACTCCGGGTCTAGTCTGGCCAGCAACGCACCGCGTAGCAGCTCCTCCTGGCTGTCCGAGGGCAGCCCCGCCAGCAGTTCCCGTAATAGCAGATCGTAGCCGTGCTCGGTAGGTGCAAGCCTTCCGAAGGACTGGGAGTCTAGATCTCGAGCCACGATCAAGGATGCCAGATTAGCCGCGGACGGCCAGCCCCCGGTCACCCTGGCCAGATCATCGATAATCTTCTGTGGAACCGGCCTTCCGGCGCGGTCGATGGTCAGCTGCCGCAACTCCTCCGGGGTCCATTTGACATCATCAACGCCCAGCTCGGTGAGCTCACCTCGTGACCGCAAGACCGAAAGGTAGAAACGGGGATCTAGCCGGGTGGCTATGATTGCCCGAAGGGGTGAAGCAGGATCAAGCAGCGCCTTCTCCAGGGCCTCAACGGTCGCTCTGTCCGTCAGCCATTCGAGTCCATCCAGCACCAGAAACACCCTTCTGGGCTGAATCCAACGAAGCTCCTCCAGGAACAGCGACATCAGCCGCTGGACCTCGCCACGGACATCTCTAGTTGACTGAAGTGCCGCGCGAACGACAGATCCGAAGCCCGGCACCACCCGCTGCACCGCCGATACCAGGCTATTCAAGAAAACCGCTGCGTCATCATCGGATTGGTCCAGCCGATACCAGGCCAGGAGATCAGTGGCCGAGTTGTCGGCAAATCGGTGCCAGTTGGATGCTATGAGCGTCAGAATGCTGGTCTTCCCGTA
>JAJYNT010000499.1 GCA_021786215.1 Chloroflexota bacterium
AGCCCAGTAAACTGGGCTGAGACCAAGCCGTCTCGTTCCGCCGGCGGTCCCAGCCCGCTTCAGCGGGCTTCGTTTTCTCAGCCCGCTGCTTTAGCGGCGGGTAAAGGTGCAGCAAACTTGGCGGACGGACCACTTAGCAATCAGATATCGCGCCAGCATTATAGCCACTTGGAAAGACAGAGGCACTGGCGATTCTGCGTCTGCAGTAGTGGCAGCTCTGCCAGAGCAGGGAGCATCATGGACATGTTGCGGAAGACAACGTGAGATTCGATATCCCAACCGGCTCAACCTGCGGTATTATGGTGGCCGGCGCGCCTCGCTCAGGGGCTCTTCCCAACTCCGCGATGGCTGCATAGGCCCGGCCCGCTCACTCCATATGTCTCGTCCGGAGGTTGTCTCCAGGGATCTGTTGGATTTGGGTCCTTCTTGCCTCCGAACCCGGCCAAGCCTATGCTAAGCGGACCGATAGCACGCAAGGAGAGCATAATGTCGCAGAGAGGTTCAAGTCTGCGCAGTTTTGCGCTATTGATTGGGGTCATCGTTCTGGTACTCATGCTGGGGACCGGGGGCTTTCTCGTGAACCAGTACTTGCGCCCGCTCCCATCCGTGGCGGCTCATCCCCAATTGCAGGCAGAGCGAGAGATCGGAACAGCGCCGAATCTGCCCTGGCCAAGCAAGGGTAGCTCAGCGGTTTCGGCGCAAGGCTTTGGATTGCTGGAAGCCCACGGCGACCCGACCCCTCGTCCGATCGCCAGCACCGCCAAGATAATGACCGCCCTCCTCACTTTGGAGGATCATCCGCTCGACCCGGGGCAGTCCGGCCCAGAGGTGACGATCACCGCCAAAGATGTCGCCGATTACCAGAAGGACGTAAGTCAAGATCAATCGGTAGTCCCGGTAACGGCAGGTGAGAAGCTCACCGAACTTCAGCTTCTCCAGGCACTTCTTCTCCCTTCAGGAAACAACATCGCCGACGTGTTGGCGGAGTGGGACGCGGGATCGAGGGAAGCATTCATCGCGAAAATGAACGCAAAGGCCGCTAAGCTCGGCATGGCCCACACCCACTATGATGACGCGAGCGGATTCTCAGCCAAGACCGTCTCAACCCCGTCTGATCTGCTGATCGTCAGTGCGGCAGCGATGGGTAATCCGGTGTTCCGCCGGACAGTCGCGATGGACCAGGCCACCCTCCCCATTGCCGGGGTCGTCTACAACGTGAACTCCATCCTTGGAAAAGATGGAAACATCGGCATCAAGACCGGCTCCACAGACCAGGCCGGAGGATGCTTCGTTTCGGCCTCGACCCAGCAGGTGGACGGCAAGCCGATGGAGATCTACGCGGCGGTGCTGGGGCAGGATCGCCTCGACAACGCACTTAATGCTACGACGGCATTATCGAAGGCGGCAGCGGCCGGTTTCCAACAGACGAAGATCCTGAGCCGCACCAACGTCGTCGCGAAGCTTACCACAGCCTGGGGACAGTCGACCGACGTTGTCCCGACCAAGGACGTCCAAGTGCTGACCTGGTCCGGCACGACTCTCAAGACGAAGATACAGCTCGACACAGTTCAAGCGCCGCTCCCTGCTGGCACGAAGGTCGGGACGGTCGCACTGGAGATCGGAACGCAGACGGTGAAGGACGATCTCGTGACGACAGCACCCATCGTCAAGCCAACCTGGCGCTGGCGAGTCACCCGATTTCTACATGGGCAGTAGCGTGATCAGGTTGACAGGGGATGGTGCCGAGCACGAGAATTCCCAGGATACTGGACACCCTGAGGGAGATCTCCACAGATGAACGTCGCCGAGGCGCTAGATACTCGATACACCTGCCGCGTCTTCAAGTCTGATCCAGTGAGCAGGAAGACAATTACCAAGATCCTGGAGGCCGCGATCCGCGCCCCATCCTGGGCCAACACCCAACCGTGGGAACTGTTCGTCGCCGCCGGGAGCCCCCTGGAGAGGGTCCGACAGGGCTATCTGGGGAACTTTCACAAGGGTGCGCCTCGAAACCCCGACTACCCCGCTCCGGCAGAATGGCCCCCCACTCTGCAGAGGCGTATGCGGGAGTCGAGAGCGAAGCGGTTTGCGGCCCTTGGCATAGATCGAGAAGATACCGTTGCGAGGCAGGCGATCGCCGAGCAGAGCTTCAGGCTGTTCGGAGCACCGGCGATCGTCTATCTCTGTATGGATCGTACTCTCACACCCTGGTCGATCTTCGACATGGGCTTGCTGGCTCAGAGCATAATGTTGGCAGCACGAGACCAGGGTGTGGACTCGGCACCGGCGGCCGTGCTGGTAGCTTTCCCCGACATACTGCGCGCCGAACTCGATATCCCGAGGGAGCTATCCATTCTCCTTGGCGTAGCCCTCGGCTACGGCGATTCGGATCACCCTCAGAACCGATACCGAAGCTCCAGGCGCCCTGTCCAAGAGGTTGTGCGGTTCAGAGGTTACTGAGTCCTGCTCGTCCTGGCGGCCCTGGCGCGATGGAAGCATCACGGGGACCATCGGCTCCGGTATCAGAGCCGTAAGGTCAAGCCATTGGCTCCGGCGTTCCCTCGTTCGCAACGGATTCCTCTGCTGTCGCCTGCTGCGCCACTGCCGGTGCGTTGCTCGTTAGCTCTCGGCGTCGCTCACGCGCCGAGTCCGGGATCATCAGCGCCAGCGGAATGGTCAACTGCAGCAGCACCGCGGCCACGAGAAAGATCTCCCGCATTCCCGCCGCCTGGTCGGGAAAGAACGAAAGTGCCAGTACCGTTCCGCTCACCCCGAATATGCCCCCGGTCTGGCGGAACATGCCGCGCAGGCCCGTGATAGCTGCCGCTCTACCGGGCAGCATGTCGATCGAGGCGTTGTTCGAGGCTGGAGTCGCGAGACCCATTCCGATGCCCGTAATCGCCACCTCCAAAGCCATGACCCAGAAACCATCCAGTTCGATGGGACCAAGATACACCCGATTCCAACCGAAACCGAGTAGCGCAAGTCCGGCGCCCAGCAGCAGAGTACCACCGATCATAGGCAGCCGGTAGCCGAAGCGCAGGATGAACAGGCTCGCCGCGGCCGC
>JAJYNT010000164.1 GCA_021786215.1 Chloroflexota bacterium
GGCCTCCCGTATCACCGACCTGGTGTTCGCGTTTCCCGGGCTACTGTTGGTGATCTTTGTGATGTCCCTCTTCGGAGGGGAATTCGACACCGTCATGGGTGGGCTGGGCCGGCTGTTCCTGGTGTTCTTGATTTTCAGTGTCGTGGGCTGGCCGGCGATGATGCGGCTCATTCGCGCCCAGGTCCTGGCTCTCAAGGCACAGCAGTTCGTGGAGGCGGCGGTGTCCTGCGGGACCTCCGATTGGAAGATCATCCGCCAACATGTCTTGCCCGGGCTCTGGGGGCTGTCTCTGGTGTGGGTATCCATCGACGTCCGCCGGGTGATTCTCAATGAGGCCATTCTCAGTTTGCTGGGACTGGGTGTTCAGCCGCCTATGTCGAGCCTGGGCATCATGATCGCCGCCGGGTCGAACCGTCTGGAGACCAACTGGGGCGAGGCGCTCTGGCCCAGCCTCGCCCTGGTTATCCTGGTGGTGGCCCTGTCATACCTGGGTGACGGGCTGCGGGATGCCTTCGACGTGCGGATGGGGGACTAGATGCAGGGAAACGCCCGTACCGACGGAAGCGACATGACGAATATGGCAGACGTCAATCACAACGTGGTCCTTCATGTCGAGCGGCTCAAGGTCTATTTCCCAATCAATGGGGGGCTGTTGTCCCACCAAGTCGGTTCGGTGCGGGCCGTCGACGGCGTCTCTTTCACCATCCAGAAGGGGGAAACCCTGGGGCTCGTTGGAGAGAGCGGCTGCGGGAAGACCACCCTGGGACGGGCTATTCTGCGGTTGGTTCCGCTCACAGCCGGCGCGGTCAAGCTGGAAGGTGAGGATCTGGCCCAAATGGATCGCGCCGAGCTTCGCCGCCGACGGCTGAAGATGCAGATGGTGTTTCAGGATCCCGCTAGCTCCCTGAATCCACGCATGACGGTGGGGGAGATCATCAACGAGCCTCTCCAGAACTTCGCGTCTGGCACGCGCCAGGAGCGCAGCCACCGCATTCAAGAGCTGATGAACTTGGTAGGGCTGAATACGGCCTGCCAGAACTGCTACCCTCACCAGCTGAGCGGGGGGATGCGCCAGAGAGTTGGGATAGCGCGTGCCTTAGCTCTCAACCCGCTGCTCGTCGTGGCCGACGAGCCGGTTTCGGCCCTTGATGTCTCTATCCAGGCCCAGATCTTGAACCTGATGCAATCGCTCCAGGAGAGGCTCGGTCTGACCTACCTGTTTATCGCCCACAATCTGGGTGTGGTCAAGCACGTTAGCAGTCGGGTGGCGGTGATGTACTTAGGCCGTCTGGTGGAGATTGGTGATAGCGATAAGCTGTACTCCAACCCTCTGCATCCATACACCCGAGCTCTGTTCTCCGCCATGCCGGCACCCGACCCCGACATCGAGCGCCGTCGTCAGCGAACGGTGCTCCAAGGTGAAGTCCCCAGTCCGTTGAACCCGCCCTCGGGTTGTCGTTTCCATCCTCGGTGCCCTCGTGCCAAGGACATCTGCTGTGAGCAGCTGCCCGATCTGATGGAAGAGGACAAGGGGCACTACGTAGCCTGCCACTACCTGTAGGGAGGGCGGTAAGCCATGATCGACATGTGGCCGAGCGACCACTCGAAGGGGCGAGGCCGAGGCCTCACCCCTGTAGCTACCCGCTCACCAAAACAACGCCTACGCGCCGACCGAGCTATCGCTCGGAATCTCCGCGCGACTCCGTCACGCCCTCGCGGGCACCTGAAGCTCAACAGGCGACAGGATCTTGGTGGACAGGTTGGTGACCAGGTGCTCGAAATCCTCCAGAATGCGCTTCGCCTCGTCGGAGTTCAGCGCCTTCATCAGATTCTCGGGGGAGTCAAAACTGATCTCCAGCACCCAATCCGGACCGCTGCCCACCAACGTGGAGTAGCTCTTGATCTCCTGAAATCCGTGCTGCTTCTTGAAGAAGGAGATCCCCACGTCGCGTAGCCAGTTATCATGATCGGATTCGCGCCCGGTCATGATGCTGTAGGTGACCAGATACTGCACCATCGTAGCCACAGCACCTTCCCATGATGTACGTAGCCCCGTAAGCGGGGGTAGTCTGGGGGCAATGTCCGTGCCATGAGAAGGGCTTGGGGAATGGAATCGATTCCCCCTTCCCAATAGGGAAGGGGGCAGGGGGTTAGGTCCGTTTCGGACAGTAGCTGTCCAGGATCTTCTGGATGATGCCGGTCGTGGATCGTTCCTCGTGGTAGCGCACCAGCACGACCCGTCCGCCGTAGCCCTCCGCGATCCGGGCCTCGGGCAGGTTCTCGGGGGAATAGTCTCCGCCCTTCACGTAGACGTCCGGCCTCACCTCCGCAACCAGCGCCTCGGCCGTCCTCTCGCCGAACAGCACCACGTAGTCCACCATCTCCAGGGCGGCCAGCACCTCCGCCCGGTCCCCCTCGGGCAGGATGGGCCGGCCCGGCTTTTGGGACTGTCGGATCGAGGCGTCGCTGTTGAGACCCACCAACAGAATATCGCCGAGGGACGCCGCCTCCCGCAGGTAGCGCACGTGGCCGGCATGCATCAGGTCGAAGAAGCCGTTGGTGAAGACGATCTTCCTGCCGGCGGCTCTGTACGGAGCCAACTCGGCCACCAACCGGTCTCGCTCGACCACTTTCCCCATCAGGCGGTTCCTCCTCGTGCGTTCTCTCCACTATGATACCCTACCCGGCGAGGGAGATGAGAGAGCATGTTGCGAACCGGTGGGAAGTCGCTCAATCCCGGGTTCTCCCCGTCGCCAAGCTCAAAGCGGCCGATGCTCTCTCGCAACCGCTCTGCACCCGTTGCCAGCTCCTGCGCTGAAGTCACCAGAGAGTGCACCTGTACCCCCATCTCCTCAGCGGAGGCTGTGACCTCCTCAGCCGCCGCCGAGTTCTCCTCGGCCACCGCCGCGATGGTCTCGATGGCCCGGTTTGCCTGGTCGGTTCGAGCGGCCACATCCCGACTGGTAGCGCTGTTACGCTCCACCCCCTGGGAAACTCCCGACACAGCCTGTGACGCCTCCAGGCCGTGCGCCGCCATCTCCCTCGCGGCAATAAGATCGGAA
>JAJYNT010000259.1 GCA_021786215.1 Chloroflexota bacterium
GCAGGGTGGCCTCCAGCAGCTACAACGCCTGAATGCACTAGGCACACCGACGTAGCAGCGTCGTAGAAAGCGGGTCCAGGGGCAGCGCCTGGCGGGGTGTGGGGTGTCCCCACAAAACTACACACTCTCTGTGTCGGAGTGCTTAGGCCATCGAATCGTGGGCTAAGATAGGGTGAAAATCATGAGCCATAGTCTGAACATTCCAGCGCAGGGTGCGATGGATTTCCTGGCCCTCGGTGGTCTGATCCACCGGCTGGACCCGGGGATTGTGCCATTTCGGAAGGCGAACCAGTGCCAGATACACGTCAGCGGCGGTGAGTACAACGTCGCCGCCAACCTGTCCGACTGCTTCGGCATGCGGACCGGGATCGCCACGGCGATGGTGGACTATCCGATCGGCGACCTGATCGCCGATCGGGTCAGGTCAATGGGAGTGACATCGCTGTACAAGCATTTCCAGCACAACGGCGTCAACGGTCCCAACATGGCGACCGTCTTCAGCGATCGCGGGTACGGTGTGCGCGCGCCGGTGGTCTTCTACAATCGGGCCAATGAGGCCGCGGCCATGCTGAAGCCGGGCGACTTCGACTGGAAAGAGATCTTCGCTCGTGGTGTGCGCTGGTTCCACAGCGGCGGTCTGTTCGCGGCCCTCTCTGAGACCACGGGTGAGTTGATTATCGAAGGGATGAAGGCGGCGAAGGAGGCCGGCGCGGTCACCTCCTTCGACCTGAACTACAGGGCGAAGTTGTGGAACATCTGGGGAGGCCCGGAGCAGGCCCGATCGGTCATGGGGCGCATCGTGGAGAACGTCGACGTCCTGGTTGGCAACGAGGAGGACCTGCAGATGGGGCTCGGCATTCCCGGACCACAGGTTGCCGCGAAGTCGAAGCTGGACCCGAGCGCCTTCTCCTGGATGATAGACAGAGTGGTGGAGAAATACCCATCAATCAAAGTTGTCGCGACCACCCTGCGGGAGGTCCATTCCACCAACAGGCATAGCTGGAGCGCCGTAGCCTGGATCGACGGCGAGACCCACGTCGCTCCCACCGCTGAGCTGGACGTATACGACCGGGTCGGTGGGGGAGATGGCTTCGCCGCCGGTCTCTTCTACGGTCTCATGGCCGGTGAGACACCGGAAGAGGCCGTCAAACTGGGATGGGCCCACGGCGCACTGATCACCACCTACCCCGGTGATACCACCATGGCCACACTTGACCAGGTGCGTGCCTTCGCGAAGGGCGGCTCCGCGCGCATCCAACGGTAGGGCGATTGCGTAGTAACGACTTCAGTCGTTCGGTTCCTTCTCATCAGGAGGAGGCGAGCGGCTGAAGCCGTCACCACCTGCCAGCAATCTGCATCATCCGCACTGTGTGCTGCCATCTCGTTGGGCTGGAAGTTGCGGTCGTGCCATCCCGGCCCTTCTCAGTATAGCCCTCACCCTGGCCAGGAAGGCCAGGGGGCTGATCGGTTTGGGAATGCAGGCGTCGGCTCCCGACTCCAGTCCCCTTAACTCGTCGGCTTCGCTCGCCAGCGTTGTCAACAGGATCACCGGCACGTCGGAGATTCGCCGGATCTCCCATAGGGTCTCGAAGCTGTTCTTGCCCCTCAAGGCAAGATCCAGCACAACCAGGTCGGAGCGCTGCTCCAGGAGAAGCTTAATCACGCTTTCGCCGTCGGCGGTCTGGACTATGGTAGTCTCCTGCCCCAGGAGCAGAAACCCACTCGTGAGGGTGTCGACCGTGGTCGGGTCGTCCCCCACGACCAGGATCCTGCCTGTTCCCATCATCGTTTACCTGCCCCACCACTCGGCAGTTCTGCCGGCGATGCCGGCGAACCCTGGTAGTTTTCCGGCTTGAGACGGTTGTCGACCGATGGACTGGGATGCTCTCGGGCGGGCTCACTCATCTGCTCTTTCCGAAGCAGCTCTGAAGAGAGCAGATCGTAGGTTTCTCCCGCAGGATCAGGGTTGCCGCTGCCGCCAGAAGAACGGCCGTATACAGGATGGGATAGAACTGGTCTGACACCGTCAGGGAGCTGCCAGCTACCCGGAAGATGTGATTGACCAGGCGAAAGCCGCTGTACCAGCCCGCGAAGAACAGGAACGCCGTTCCCTCCATCCTCTTTCCCGCCAGGATCCAAAGTGCGAGGCCGGAGCCTATCAGCCCCGCCACTGCTTCGTAGAGCTGGGTAGGATGGACAGGCAGTGGGGACCCCAGCGAAAAGATCGCCCCGCCGCTCAACAGCTGATACAGGTGAGCCTCGCTGCCGGCCGGAAAGGTGACTGCCCAGGGGAGGTCGCACACCTCCCCGAAGCAGCAACCCGCCTCGAAGCAGCCGACCCGCATCAGGGCGATCCCGATGCCCAGGGTGGGAGCCACCGAGTCCGCCAACCGCACGAGATCGATCCGCAAGCGCCGACAGGCTACGATCCCGACTAACGATGCCAGCAGAAGGCCGCCGAACATGGAGAAGCCGGTCAGATCCACGGCCCACAGCCGCGACGGGTCCTCCATGTAGAGATCCCTCTTTGTAGCCGCGTCCATCAGGCGGGCTCCGACCGGAACCGCCGCTGCCATCGGCAGCAGGCAGCCCAGGCACCGCCGGGCTGGGAGCCCCCGGCGGTGGGCCACGACCGTTCCCATCGCGATCGTGGCCACCGCTGCCAGGATGAAGAAGAAACGATACGAGCTGGTGCTGATCTGCAAACCACCCAGGGTGAGGCTTAGGACCGGGTTCACTCATCCACTCCTACTGGGCCGGTTTGGAGACGGAGAAGGCACCGGCGATGTCCAGCAGTTTCGCGCCGTCCTTCTCCATGGTGAGCCAGAGGTTGCCTTTCAGGACGTTATCTTTGCCCTCCTGGCTCACCTGGCCCTCCATCTTCAGTTTTCCTCCGCTCTCCGCCGTCTCGACCACCACGCTGTTACCTGAGACTCGGTAGGGCCACGGCTTTTCCTTGGTCTCCTTTCCCTTATCGTTTATCGTGGCCATCACCACCGTACCTGCCTGGGGGGAGGTAGGGGTGAACTCCATGGTGATCTTGATCGGCTTAC
>JAJYNT010000114.1 GCA_021786215.1 Chloroflexota bacterium
GGGTCCCCAGGACTGTTGCCGCAGGGATGGAAATTGGCGTACAACTGTGCCCGCCGGTCGGGCAGACCGGTGATGATCATCCCGCCGAAGGAGTTTCCCCCATGAGCTCTAGACTGTTGCTCACTTTTGCCCTCGTCGCCCTCGTGCTGTCGGCGGTGGCCTGTTCCAGCTCGGCTTCGGCTCCGTCGCCCACCTCTGTGGCAAAAACCGGGGCAACCTCCCCCGCTACTTCTAGCGGCAATTCCGGAGTCGCTACTGCCAGTAGCCCATCGACGGACAGCTCTGCCACTGCGGTCCCTGCAGATGGCGCTTCGCCGACTGCCGTCAAGCCGGCCGCAGGCGCCACGTCGTCGCCTCCAGCCGCTGGCGCTACCTCCGCTCCGGTCGCCACAGCCGCACCTAAGCCTGCTGGCAACGTGCAAAGGATGCAGAGCCCCGAGGCCGGGGTGCAGGTCTTTCTGTGGGGCGATCCCAACATCGGCCAGCCGCTTCAGCTGGCCAAGGATGCGGGTTTCACCTGGGTCAAGCAGATGTTCCAGTGGAACTACATCGAGCGGGACGCCAAGGGTGAGTTTCTGTGGAGCGAGCCTGACCGTGTGGTGAAGGCCGCGAACGATTACGGATTGAAGATCCTTGCGCGCATCGACTACTCCCCCGATTGGGCCAAGGCCACCAAAGGCAATAACTCGCCCCCGAAGAACATGGCCGATTTCGGAGACTTCATTTACGCCCTGGTCAGCCGTTACAAGACGGGGTCGCCTCACGGGACCATCGGAGCCTACGAGATCTGGAATGAGCCCAACCTATCCAGGGAATGGGGTGACCAACCCCCCAATCCGGCTCAGTACGTGGAGATGCTGAAAGTAGCCTACACGGCTGCGAAGAAGGCGGATCCCAACGCCATCATCATTAGCGCCGGTCTTTCTCCCACCGGGACTACCTCTCCTCAGGCAATGCCGGACGGCGTGTTCTTGGAGCAAATGTACAAGGACGGAGCGAAGAACTACTTCGATGTTCTTGGCGTACATGCGGCTGGATACAAGGCTCCACCGGAGATGAGCCCCGACGAGGTGGCGGCCAACAAGGCTTACGGAGGACAGCGCTTCTTCTGCTTCAGGCATGTGGAAGATCTTCGCAAGATCATGGTTGAGAACGGGGACGCGAACAAACAGGTAGCGGTGACGGAGATGGGCTGGACCACGGATAACCGGCCCGGCTCGCCCTACGCATGGCACGCTGTGACCGAGCAGCAGAAGGGCGATTACATAGTCCGGGCGTACCAGTACGCCAAGAAGAACTGGTCGCCATGGATCGGGTTGATGAGCTCCATCTACATCAGTTCCTCTCAATGGACCAAGAACGACGAGGAGTATTACTGGGCACTGACCGATCCCAACGGCACTCCGCGTGAGTCCTACAATATAATCAAAGGCAAGCTGCCGTAGGCTGGCTTGCCTCACAATTGCCTGGATGTTATCATCTCCTAACTCGCGACGTACCGGGGATCGATGGAGGGCATAGGCATTGGAAGAAGAGTCTAGATCGATACTGGTAGTTGACGACGATGATGCCATCCGGCAAATGGTGGGGACCCTGCTCGGAGAGGAGGGCTACCGGGTCGAAACGGCTCAGAATGGCGAGGAAGCCATGCGGCTGGTGCGCCAGAAGGTGTACGACCTGGTGGTGCTCGATATACTGATGCCAGTCATGGATGGCTGGGAGGTGGCGAGTCGGATGCTGACCGAGGAGAGGACTCGTGACATCCCCATAGTCTTCCTGACCGCTCTGAGCAGCTACACCGACCAGCTGAAGGGCTGGAGGATGGGTTGTTTCGACTACGTCACCAAGCCTTTCGATATCGGGTTGTTCCTAATTCGGGTGAAGGCGGCGCTTGAGAAGTCCAGCCAGATGAAGGCTGCCACCAGGTCTGAGGTGGAGGCCCTGGTGGAGAAGAAGATTGAGCAGCTGCTGAACCTGATGGGTGAAACGCTGCAGCGGGATTACGGGTTGCGGCGACTGGGTGTTGTCGACGTGGTTGATGACTACGCCGTCAGAGAGGAGCGGGAGTAGGGCGTAACCAGCCGTCTCTTCTCAGACTGAGTTGAGTACCTGAGCAGCTTTCCCTGGATGGAGTTCACTTCGGCCATAGGTGAAAGTGGACGCTGAGTGGGGAAAGTTGCTTAGAAGCTGAGGGCCGGACGCATAGTCCGGCCCCGGCGCATTAGACGCTTTCGCATGAATCGGGTTCGTTTGATCGGCAATGCCCTGCTGGCCGCGGGGGTGGTGAGCCTGCTGTTGGCTGGCGTGGTTTACTATACGGATCTGCTGGGCGGCGACAGGGTTCTGCCGCGGCCTGTGGCTTTGGCTGAAGAGAGGGTAACCGCTCAGGTGGTACCCACGGCGACGGAGAGCCCGGTTCCGCAGCCCACGGCGACGGCAGTGCCGACTGAAACCCCTGTTCCCACAGCCACCCCGACTCCGGTGAAGCCCGGTGTTCCGATCCGAGTGATTATACCCAGCATCAACGTAGATTCCCCGGTGAAGGAGGCGGGAACCTACTGGTACGATCGGGTCCTGTACTATGAGACGTTGCCGTTCGTGGTGGCTCACTACAAAATGACAGCGAAAGTTGGCGAAAAGGGGAACGCCGTCTTTTCGGGGCACGTGACCAGCCGTAACGCGGGGAACGTCTTTGCCAACCTCTACAAAATGCATCTGGGGGATGAGGTCCGTTTCTTTTCCGATGAGAACGAGTACCACTACGTGGTTACCAGCATCCGGCTGGTGGCTCCGAACGACGTCAGCGTGATGGATCGGACGGCCGGCGCGACGGCAACACTGATAACCTGCGCGGGGGAATGGATCCCCTCGCAGCATCAATACTCTCAGCGCCTGATAGTAACCGCGAAACTGCAGAGATAAGGGGGAAACAACAC
Source organism: Chloroflexota bacterium (assembly GCA_021786215.1). The sequence continues at coordinate 2,937 of JAJYNT010000114.1, forward strand.
CGGTGAGAAGTGATGAAGTCAAGAAGGGACCCGCCCGAGCGGCCCACCGCTCGCTTTTCTACGCCATGGGGTACACCCCCGAGGAACTGGACAGGCC
>JAJYNT010000282.1 GCA_021786215.1 Chloroflexota bacterium
AGGCGGAGCCCGAGCACAGCCTCTACCTGATATCCAGCAAGTCGGGCGGCACGATCGAGGTGGATTCCCTCTTCCGCCTCTTCTTCGACAGGGCACAGGCCAGGCTAGGTGAGCGGGCGGGCTCGGCGTTCGCCGCGGTCACCGACCCCGGCACATCGTTGGAGCTACTTGGGGCGGATCGGCGGTTTCGGGGGGTCTTCCTCAATCCGCCGGATATCGGCGGCCGCTACTCGGCACTTTCTCTCTTCGGACTGGTGCCGGCCGCTCTGATGGGGCTGGATCTGGATCGCCTGCTGGAAAGCGCTGACAGGATGGCCATGGCCTGCGGCGTCGCGACATCCGCCGAGGCCAATCCCGGGCTCTGGCTGGGCGCGGCCCTGGGAGTCATGGCCGGAGCTGGCAGAGACAAGTTGACCCTGCTGTCCTCGCCCGGTATCGACAGCCTTGGGCTATGGGTGGAGCAGTTGATCGCCGAGAGCACTGGCAAGGAGGGCCGCGGGATCGTGCCCGTGGCCGGCGAGCCACTGGAGCCCGCGGAAAGCTATGGGGAGGACCGCTTCTTCGTATACACCCGCTTGGAGGGAGATGACAACACGGCCCTGGACAGGTTTGTGGCGGATCTGCGGAGGGTCGGCCAACCGGTGGTGACCTTCTCCCTGGGCGATCGATACGATCTGGCCAGGGAGCTTTTCCGGTGGGAATTCGCCACTGCCCTCGCGGGGGCGATCCTGTGGATCGATCCCTTCGATCAGCCCAACGTGCAGGAGAGCAAGGACAACACCGCACGGCTGCTGGCCGTCTACAAGGAGAAGGGCAGCCTTCCAACGGAGGAGGCGGACCTCGTCGAAGGGGAATTGAAACTGTACGGGATCAAGGAGAGCACGATCGCCGCGGCCCTCTCCAGCTTCCTCGCGCAGGCCCATCCGGGCGACTACCTGGCCATGATGGCCTATCTGGAGATGGTCGAGTCGAACGACAGGGCCCTGGAGGTCTTGCGGCGCCGTCTTCTGGAGCGGACCGGATTGCCAACCACCCTGGGTTACGGCCCCCGATTCCTTCACTCGACCGGCCAGCTTCACAAGGGTGGGCCCAACTCGGGGCTGTTCCTGCAGATCACAGCAGACAAGCGGGCGAAGCTGCCGATACCCGGTCAGCCGTACGATTTCGCCACCCTTCAGGCTGCCCAGGCGCTTGGAGATCGGCAGGCTCTGCGGGAACATGGCCGCAGAGCCCTCTCCATCCACCTGGGCAGCGACGTCCAGCGGGGGCTGGCCCGGTTGACGGCGGCGCTCGGCTGAGAATTGTGTCCGTCAGCTTTCCGGCATGCGTTGACCCCGGCGCCTGGCCATAAGTGGACCAGGCTGAGGCGCCCAAGGACGCGTTCCCTGTCCCCCGGAAACGTGACGCGCACCGTTCGCGATACGGCTCCTCGCGATTTGTGTGGCGTCTCGGCCCTGAAGGGCCGGGCTAACTGAGGCCTGGCCGATGCTCCTAGCCCGGCCGTTCACGGCCGGGGTCAAATCACCCTTCCCCGCGATGACCCTATCGCAACCGGTCTTTTGTGTCTGCTTCCCCCTTAGGTTATACTCCTTACACTTCACAGGAGGTGGCTATGAGCCGCTGGCGCCAACTCTCTTTGACCCTCGTAGTATTGATCGTAGTTGCTGGTAGCTCCTTCACCGCCGGGGTCACCGCCGAGAAAGACGGTCTTCTCCCCGGCGCCGTTCGCACCGAGCCCCCAGCGCTAGAAACCCAGTTCAGCGTGTTCTGGCAGGCCTGGAACCTGGTACAAGAACACTTTGTCGACCGCAAGGCCGTCGATCCCCGTACCATGACCTACGGGGCAATCGAAGGAATGCTCTCCTCGCTCGGGGACCCGGGCCACACCCGCTTTCTGACGCCCAACGAGGCCGCCATGCAGAGCAGCGACATGTCCGGCCAGTTCCAGGGCATCGGAGCGGAACTGGGCCAGAAGGACGGAATGCTCATCGTCGTCGCACCCCTGGACGGATCGCCTGCCCAGAAGGCAGGGGTGCAGGCCGGGGACGCACTGATGGCGGTGAACGGTCAGCAGGTGGCCGGAATGACGCTTGACCAGGTGGTTCGCTTGGTAAGGGGACCCGAGGGAACCAAGGTAACACTCACGGTGGTCCACCCCAGCTCGACGTCGACCACCGACATCACCATTGTTCGAGCCAATATAGAGGTACACCCGGTGAGCTGGGCGATGATCCCCGGAACGAAGGTGGCTGACCTGCGCGTCAGTCAGTTCTCTGCCAACACCAACCGAGACCTGCTGGCAGCCATCAAGGGCATCCGCGCGGCCGGTGCCACGGCGATGGTAGTGGACGTTCGTAGCAACACCGGCGGACTGCTCGACCAGTGCATCTCGGTCACCAGCCAGTTTCTTTCCGGTGGCAACGTGCTGATAGAGCAGGATGCCCAGGGGAATCGCAAGGCCCAGCCGGTTCAGCCCGGTGGACAGGCCACCGATATCCCCATGGTGGTGTTGATAAATCGGGGCACGGCGAGTGCGGCCGAGATCTTCGCCGGGGCTATCCAGGACGCCAACCGGGCCAAACTGGTGGGTGAGACCACATTCGGCACCGGCACCGTCCTATCCTCTTACCAGCTCTCCGATGGCTCCGCCGTGCTGCTGGGGACCAGCGAGTGGCTGACCCCCAAGGGCAGGCAGATCTGGAAACACGGCATCGAGCCGGATGTCACCGTAACGCTCCCGGCGAACGCGACCGCGCTCACCCCCGCCAACGTGCCGAACATGACCCCCGACCAGATCCGAGCTTCCACCGACACCCAGATGCTGAAGGCGCTGGAGCTGCTCGGTCAGAAACCTTAGAGAGAACAAGCCCCCCCTTCCCCAGTGGGGAAGGGGGGGCTTGAAGGGTTAGGTCGCTCCCTCTTACTGCCCCTGCGGCCTCTGTCCCAGAGTCACCTGCACCTGCATGGTCTGTCCGTTCCGTAGCACCTGCAGGGTCACCGTGTCACCCGGCTGGTG
>JAJYNT010000223.1 GCA_021786215.1 Chloroflexota bacterium
GTTCCGGGAGCCCTGTGCGAAGCACAGAAACTTGAAGTTTCTGAACAGCGATAGCGAAGGATCTCCTCGGCGGAATGTGGAGATGCTTCGCTTCGCTCAGCATGACAGTTTCTATCACCTATACTGTAGCGACGTACCCGTGCTTGACCACAGTGGTCTTAGCGTGTAGGGCGGGGTCTTGTGCCCCGTCGCCCGGTCCACCGGGTGCACGTAACGGCGGGGCATGAAACCCCGCCCTACGCATCGGAACTTCCCTGGCCGACTACCAGGTTGCTGGTTTCCACTACCGCAGGAAGGCGGCGATTGCCTCCCAGATAAACTGGATGACGGTGGCGCCGGGGTCCGGTTGCCCGGCCGTTCGCTCGGTGATCCAGGCGGCCCTACCGGATTTCGCCTTCAGAGGGATCGTTGCCTCCACTCCAGCCTTCGCTGCAGCGGTGGCTGCCTCGACAGCATCTCGGAGGCCACTGCCTTCAGTTGTGGCGACTTCCAGGGCGTCGGCGCTTGGACCCAGGGCGTCCAGCATCGTCTTGTCGCCCCGTTCGGCCTGACCCTTCTCCTTGATGCCTAGTTCGGCGGCTCGAGTCATCTTGGCCAGCATCGCCAAATCGATCTGCTGAGCCCCTTTCGCCTCCCTGCCTGCCCTCATGGCGCCGATCGCTAGCAGCGCCCCCATGGTGGATGGTGCGGCGCCGTTAAAGGCCATGCCGCTCTTTGTGATGATGGTGCCGATATCCTGGCCTGTCAGTTCCGGCATCAGCTTCCGGACGGCGCGGCATCCCAGGGTCATAGTGACCCCCAGGTCGCCATCCCCCACGGCGGCATCCAATCGGTTCAACTCATCGGCCGAACCCTCGAGCTTCTCCAGGACTCGGTCGACCATCTGCAGGAACTGCTCTCTACTGACCGTTTCGCTCACAGCCGCCTCCTAGCTCTGGCTGAAGAAGGGGGTGTGGGCGGGGGCGTCCAGCAACCTCTTCAGCTCGTCGTTCATCTTCATCAGGGTCAGGGAGGCGCCGGCCATCTCCATGGAGGTGGCATACTCGCCCACGTAGGGCCGGTACATCTTGATCCCGCGCTCCTCCAGCTGCTGGTGGACCCGGCGGAAGAGGATGTAGAGCTCCTCCTTAGGGGTTGCACCCAGTCCGTTCACCAGGATGGCCACCTGGTCTCCCGACTTCAGGGGCATATCGGCGAGGATCGGTTCCAGCAGGGCATCGGCAACCCGATCTGCGGGTTCCAGCTTGCCTCGACGAACCCCCGGCTCTCCGTGGATGCCCATTCCGATCTCCATCTCGTCCTCGCCGATCTCGAAGGTGGGTTTGCCGACGGCGGGGATGGTGCAGGGGGAGAGGGCCATGCCCATGGTGCGGGTGTTGGCGAGGGCCATTTCGGCCGCAGCCTTGACCTCGGCCAGTGGAGCCATCTGCTCTGCCCTGGCCCCTGCGATCTTGTAGGCGAAGAAGATGCCAGCTACGCCTCGTCGCTTCTCCTCTTGTCCCTTTGGGGCAGAGGCGACGTCATCGGCCGCGAGCAGGGTCTCGACGTGGATGTCCTCCATCTCGGCCATCTCTGCAGCCATGCCGAAGTTGAGCTTGTCGCCGTTGTAGTTGCCGAATAGGTAGAGGACGCCCGCGCCGCCGTGGGTAGCCTTGGTTGCCTCGAGCATCTGGTCCTGGTTGGGGGAGGAGAAGACGTTGCCGATGGAGCAGCCGTCCACCAGTCCCTTACCGACGTAGCCCATAAAGACGGGCAGGTGGCCGGAGCCTCCACCGGTGCAGATGGCTACCTTGCCTCGGACCGGTGCGTCGGCCCGCACTATCGCCCGCCTGTCAGGACCCACCAGCTTCAGCTCGTCGGGGTGAGCTCGTACGATGCCGTCCAGCATCTCGTCCACGAACGCATACGGATCGTTGATTAGCTTCTTCACGACTTCCTCCTTGATCTGCAGAGGACCGCCGAGGGCTTGGCGATCGGCTCTCTATGACATGATTCTACACCGACGGCTACCTTTTGGGCATCAGTATGGCTAAGCAATATCCGCAAGCCTTCTGGCGGCGGAGCGATGACCCTTCCAAGTTCAGCTTGGCGGTGCTCAGGTCATGAGCCGTGGGGTTTCCTCGCCACGACGCGCCGGACGGCGACAACAATGCTCTCTGTCGTCAGACCAAATCGCTCCAAAAGCTGGTCGTGCGAGCCGGTGTCTGCATAGCGGTCCGGATGCCCACCAGCACCATCGGCGTGGGGGTCTCATCGGCTAGCACCTCGGCGACAGCGCCTCCCAGCCCGCCCTGGACGTTGTTCTCCTCGGCAGAGACAATGGCCCCGGTCTCTCTGGCTACCCGGACGATCTCATTCCTGTCGATCGGCTTCAAGGTGTGGATCTCAAGCACCTGGACGGACAGTCCCTCTTTGGCCAGTTGGCCGGCTGCCTCCAGGGCCTTCCCCACCATGACCCCACAGGCTACGATGGTGGCATCCGTGCCCAGGCGGACCAGGGTATCGCCGAGAACTTGAATGCTAGAAGTCATCCCCTTGACGGTGTTGCAGAGGACGAAGGTGGGAACCTCGGGCTTGCGAGGCGCGCGGCTGAACACTTCCACGAGCGAGGGGATATCATGGCCGTCGATCACCTGCACGTCCCATCCGAAGTCTTCCCACTTGGCGGCCATGTTGCCGAGTGGCATGATGTCCGCCACAGCGTCGCCGCTCTGGTGACCGTTGAAGTCCAGAATTGCGATCAGGTTGTCCATGTGGAAGTTGGGCTTAGAGCCTATCCGATAACCTTGGCAGCCCGAAAGGTGATATAGGCGCAAGCGAAATGGAGCATTGCCAGGTAGTTCTCGACATCCTTTTCCCACCGGATGAGCAGTCGGCGGAAGCGGTTCATCCAGGAATGAGTGCGCTCGACCACCCAGCGCCTAGCCCTGTAGCCCGGGATCTCCTTCCTGGCCGCCTTCTCCTCGCCCCGTGTCCTGATGTGAGCGGTGTAGCCGTAGC
>JAJYNT010000217.1 GCA_021786215.1 Chloroflexota bacterium
TTATGTCATGCGGTTGATGCTCATTCTATTGTCGGTCCGATGGGTTGTCAACATGGTTCTACAGCTGTTACCACCAGGCGCTGGTCAGCGGCTTCTTGATGAGGAGCGGTCGCAGGAAGGCGATGGCTTTCTCACAGCCATCTTCGGGCGACATCACCGGATCCTCGTGCTCGAAGGAGAGCACGTAATCGTAGCCGGCTGCCGCGAGGGCGCTGAGGACCCGGCGCCAATCCACGTTCCCCCAGCCCGGGACCCGGAAGCGGAAAGCCCGATCGGGACGGGTCCACGAGCCGCCGGACAGCACCCCGGTTCGCCGCACCTCATCCTCCTGGATCTCCCCGTCCTTGGCGTGGGCATGATAGATCCTCTGACCCAGCCGCTTGATGAAGATCACGGGGTCGATCCCCTGCCAGAAAAGGTGGCTGGGATCGAAATTGAAGCCGAACTCGGGTCGATGGTCCAGCACTTCCAGGGCATGCTCGGCCGTCTCGGTGTTGTAGGCGATCTCCGTGGGATGGACCTCGAAGGCGAAACGGACCCCATGCCGGCCGAAGAGATCCAGGATGGGGTTGACCCGCTGGGCGAAGAGATCCCAACCTTGCTGATAGGCCCGCGCGTTGGTGGAGGGGTAGTTGTACCACTTGTCCCATACCGAGGAACCGAAAAACCCGGTGACTACCGGCACCTCCAGGGCCGCGGCCGCCTGCGCCACCAGCTTGATCCGCTCCGAGCCGTACCGGACCCGTTCATCGGCACCTTGGACCGGGGTCCAGCCGTCCACGGTCCAATCGTGGGGTCCAAGTACCAGTTGTCCCTCCCGTCCGTCGCTCAGGGCAGAGATCTCCAGGCCGTAGCCCCTCACAAGTCGCAGAAGACTTCTCCCGCCATCGGCTAGCACAGCTTCCACGTTCAGGTGGGGGTTTCCCTTCCATGCCGGTAGCTCCACCATCTCATAGCCGAGCCCGGCCACGAACCGGAGCACATCCTCGAGCGGCTTGTCTTGAAACAGCGCCGTAAAGATGCCCAGCTTCATTGGTCCTCTTTCCCCCTCTCCCTGCCCTACGAGTTTTTATCGTCGCCTTACAGCCCTGGCCCGTAGTCGATGCTCACCCTGGAGCCCGTTTCCGCCGAGGCAAGGATGGCGTCGCAGATCACAGCCGCTCGATAGCCATCCTCGAAGGTGGCCCCGTATGGGGCGACCTCCCCGTTCCCGGCGATCGCTTCCAACAGGTGGGCCATCTCGTGGACGAAGGTATGGTCCCAACCCAGGGGATGCCGCGGCCACCACCGAGCGGCGAATGGATGGTTGGCGCTGTTCACGTGAATGGTGCGATAGCCCGCCAAACCAGCCTTCTCGTCCTCTCTGAGGTAGAGCTGCAACTCGTTCAGCCGCTCCAGGTTGAACTGCAGGCTCCCTTCCGAGCCATTGATCTCGAATTCCATCCGGTTCTGACTCCCGGGGCACATCTTTGAGCCCTCCAGCATCCCGGTGGCGCCGTTTTCAAAGAGCAACATCGCCTGGAAAGCGTCGTCGGTGGTCACGGGGGCCGTTCGAGAGGGATCGCCGGTCAGCGGTCTCTCGGCGATGAAGGTCGAGGTGGCACCGGCGACGGAGGCAGGCTCTCCAACCAGAAAACGGGCAAGGTCGACGATGTGGGAACCCAGATCGCCGATCGCCCCGGAGCCCGCCACGTCCCGGTCCATTCGCCAGGCCATTGGGAAGGAAGGATCCACAAAGGCGGTGTTCTGGTAGCGCGCTCGGAAGTGGTAGATCCTCCCCAGCCTGCCCTCCTCCATGATCTGCCTGGCCAGCCGAATGGCGGGCACGAACCGATAGTTGAACCCGCACATGTGCTTGACCCCCGCGGCGCGCACCGCCTCCAGCATTCGGCGAGCCTCGGTGGCATTGCGTCCCAATGGCTTCTCGCAGAGGACGTGCTTCCCCGCTCTGGCCGCGGCTATGCATGGCTCCTCGTGGAGGCCGTTGGGACCGGTGTCGTCAAACAGATCGATTCGCTCGTCGGCGATCAATTGCTCCCAGTCCTGGTACCAGGAGGAATAGCCGAACCGTCTGGCAAAATCGGTTCCCTTCTCTTCGGACCGAGAGGACACCCCCACCAGCCGCGGCTCCAGGGGCAGCGGCGAGAAGAATTGGGGGAGGCGGCGGAAGGCGCTGCTGTGGGCGCGCCCCATCGAGCCGTAGCCGAGGAGCCCTATCCCCAGAATGCCCTTGCGGGAATCGCGGTCGCGACCAATAGATTCCAAATGTGAGCTCCTTTTGATCGAGATCAGGGATCGCTCGGTGATCGCTGGGTGTTGGAGTACGCGAACGCGGCGAACCGTGCGGAACGCATTGTCGCTACTTTGTGGAGGATGTCAAGAGGCTGGCTCAACGGGCAGACTCGAATACGAAAGGGGCCGGGAGGAGGATCGAAACGCTAGCCCGCAGCCCACCTTCCGCTGCTTCCGAACAGCCGGGCGAAATCCCCGTCGAAATGCTGGAGGAACTGGTGCATCTCCAGAACGTCGTCCGGCGTCACAGGATCGGAGAGAGTGGGCGCCTCGATCTCAGGATGGGCTTCCTCCTCAAGGGAAGAAACCTTGCCGGGTACGGAAATTCTGGTGAAGGTGGCGGAGGTGGCGGAGGTCTGACCGTCGCTCTTCAGGAGGGCAGCCACCAGACCCTGAGTATGGCAACGGTCGCATGTGACCGTGAGAAACCACAACTCATCCTTGTGGCCAAGGACCTTGATCCTGTCGGGCTCGTAGGTGGAGCCGCAGACGTTACACTTGACGGCTGCCATCAGCCTCCTGACCATCTGCTCCGGCCGCTCCTGCTCCACACCGATAACCCCGTTCACTTCGGCTCGGAAGGACCTTCCTTACCCTTGCCGAGATCGTCCATATCCAGGGTCTCAATAAACTGTCGGAAGATGGAGAGCCTCTCGTCATCTATGCCGGGGCCTGGCTCCACCTCAGCTTCCCCCTCCAAGA
>JAJYNT010000016.1 GCA_021786215.1 Chloroflexota bacterium
GCATCGAAGCTGACATAGAGATGGAGCTGTCGGCAGCAGGCGTGCGGGTCAGCGACTGACGAGCACTTCCCGTGGAGACGGCAGTGTCCAGACGGTGTGGAGTGTAAACCGGAACGCGAGGAGGAGACAGAGGATGGTATGGAATCGAGGTAGGTCAGGACTCTGGAAGAGGGTGGGTTGGGCGGTGGCAGCCATGATGCTGCTCACGGCTCAGGTGACATGGGCGATGCCGCCGCAGATGCACATCATGGAGGGCTTCCTCCCATGGCAGTGGTGCGTTCTGTGGTTCGGCGTCGCCATCCCGTTCTGGATCCTAGGTTTTCGTCGAATACGGCAGGTGGTATCGGAGCACCCCGAGACCAGGCTATTGCTTGCTGCCGCCGGCGCCTTCACCTTCGTGTTGAGCGCGCTCAAGATGCCCAGCGTCACCGGCTCTTCCAGCCATCCCACGGGTACTGGTTTGGGGGCGATCCTCTTCGGGCCAACGGTGATGAGCCTCCTGGGGGGCATCGTCCTGCTCTTCCAGGCCTTGCTGCTGGCTCATGGGGGGCTGACAACCCTGGGAGCAAACACCGTCAGCATGGGCATCGTCGGTCCGCTGGCGGCCTGGGCCATTTGGATTGGGTTGCGGAGCTGGGCACCAACCTGGCTGTCCGTCTTTCTGGCCGCAGCCATGGCCGACCTGCTGACCTATGTTGTCACCTCGCTGCAGCTCGCCCTGGCTTACCCGGACCCTGTCACGGGGATCATGGGCTCTTTCCTAAAGTTCGCCACCATCTTCGCGGTTACCCAGGTCCCGCTGGCCGTCAGCGAGGGGATCCTGACGGTGCTCATATTCAACACCCTTCGTGGGACGGCGCCGTCCGAGTTGAAGAGTCTGAATGTTGCTGGAGTCTGAGATGTCAACTTCGCCCACAAGCGGTACTAACAAGGTAGTCACGACGCTGATGATCGCCATCGTGGTGCTCCTGGTGGTGTTCCCTCTCGCCTTCAACTCTGGGGCGGAATTCTCCGGGTCTGACGACGCCGCCAGCGAGCTAGTCAGCGAGATGAACCAGGACGCGAAGCCCTGGTTTCAACCTGTCTGGACGCCGCCTGGTAGCGAGATAGAAAGCATGCTCTTCGCCTTGCAGGCTGCGGCTGGTGCCGGCGTCATCGGCTACTACTTCGGTCTCAAGAAGGGGGAGCAGAGAAGGGACGGGTCGGAGCAGCAGATAGCTCCGAAGAGAGTCTGCGAGCCCGAGGGGTCCAAGATCAATGGATAGGATCTGATCGACCTATGCATGTCATCGACCGCCATGTGTATGCAAACCGGGGGCGGGACGTGGATCCCGCCCAGAAGGGCGCGCTCGTGCTGCTGGTGCTGTCCCTCTGCCTGTTGCTGGATCGCCCCGTGGTGGGGTTGCTGGCCTGCGGATGGATGTGGGCACTCGTCTCCTTCTGGGCGGGGCTACCATCGGGGGTGTACGGTCGCGTGCTGTTCAGCGAAGCCGCCTTTCTGATGTTCGCGGTTCTGGGAGTCGCCGTGAGTGTGGGGCTAGATACTGCACCACCTATGGGCTGGATGATACGGGTCGGGCCGCTAGCCTTTGGGACCACCCCCGCATCCCTGGACCTCGCCCTTCGCTTGGCCACTCGCGCCCTGGGATGCGTCGCGGCTCTGAACTTCCTGGTCCTCACAACCCCCTTCATCGACATCGTGGAGTTGCTGCGCCGGATGCGAATGCCGGCTCTCCTGATCGAGATCGTGATGCTGACCTATCGCTTCATATTCATTCTCTTGGAGAGCCTGGACAGGATGCACAATGCTCAGGATAGTCGACTCGGCTACAGCAGCTTCCGTAACTCGATGGCAAGCCTTGGGTTGCTGGGCAGTCGGCTTTTCGTCGACGCCTACCATCGCAGCAGGCGGATGGAGATCGCGCTGGAGAGCCGCGGTTCCTGCGGCGACCTCCGTGTGCTTGCCACTAGCTATCGCGCCGATTGCGCCCTGTGGTGGCTGGGATCGGCGGCCATCGCGACTCTACTGCTTGGGAGGGTGCTAACTTGACCCCGATTCTGAGGTTGGAGGACGTACACTACTCTTACCCGGGAAGCCCCGGTCCGGCCCTGCGGGGAATTCAGCTGAGCCTGTGGGCAGGAAAGAAGGTCGCCGTGCTGGGGCGGAACGGTTCGGGAAAGTCGACCCTCTTCCTGCACTGCAACGGCATCTTGCGGCCCGACAGGGGCAGCATCTACCTGGCGGGAGCGCCGGTGAAGTACGATCGCGCGTCTCTGCTGGAGCTTCGCCGGCAGATAGGCATCGTCTTCCAGAACCCCGACGATCAGCTCTTCAGCGCCAGCGTGATGCAGGATGTGAGTTTCGGCCCGCTCAACCTGGGGCTCAGCCAGGCGGAGGCGCGCCGAGCGGTTGAGGTGGCTGCCGACCAGTGCGGGATTGTCGACCTGTTGGACAGGCCTACCCACGCCCTGAGCGGCGGCCAGAAGGCTCGCGTGGCGCTGGCGGGGGTACTGGCGATGGAACCGTCCGTTATCGTCGTCGACGAGGTGATAGCGAGTCTGGACCCTTGGATGCGAGACCAGATTCTGGGCATCCTCCATGAGCTAGCTGCGCGAGGGAAAGCCGTTGTGCTGGCTACCCATGACCTTGCCCTGGCGCGCAGTTGGGCAGATCTGATAGTCGTAATGGAGAACGGCCGGGTCCTGGTCGTGGATACACCGGATTCCGTCTTTTCGTCCGATGCCGTGATGGCCCGTCTCGCCCCGAAGTCGCCCTGGTTCTCACCTCCGCTCACCGGTAGTGTGCGGAGAATTGTGTCAGATTGAGGGGGAATGAAAACCAGGCGGCACTTCTGCCTAGAGTCCTACAACTCCAGCTTACAGGAGTGCCGCCTGATGGCAGGGAAGGTAGCACAACTTCACAAGCGCGGCAAGCATAAGAAAACGGTAGTGTATGAACCATTGCGGAAATAGCGGGGGGAACGGCCTT
>JAJYNT010000285.1 GCA_021786215.1 Chloroflexota bacterium
ACACGCCTGACGAAAGCCAGAAGATAGCCGTGACCTTCCTCGCTCCGGGTTTCGAGTACAGGTTCCTGGGGCTTTTCACAACTCGTCTCCATCTGATCGGAGTATCCGACGGGAACCCGGAGGAGCGGCTCTTCCTGTTGGGTACCGATCTGCAGGGTCGAGATATCTGGTCCCGTCTAATGTACGGCACTCGCACCTCTCTTACCATCGGCCTCGTCAGCGTCGCCCTCAGCCTTCTCCTGGGAGTGCTGCTCGGTGGGCTGTCGGGCTTCCATGGGGGGGCACTGGACACCGCGATCCAGAGGCTCATTGAGATCCTCCGTTCCATTCCCACGATCCCCCTCTGGATGGGACTCGCGGCTGCCCTCCCCAACGAATGGAGTATAGTGCAGGTTTACTTCGCCATCACCATCATCATCTCTCTGATAGGATGGACGGAACTCGCTCGGGTGGTGAGGGGACGGTTCCTCTCCCTGCGAGAGGAAGATTTCGTCATGGCAGCAGAACTCGCCGGCTGCGGCCGGATGCGGATCATCTTCCGGCACATGGTGCCGTCCTTCCTCAGCCACATCATCGCCGCCACCACCCTGGCGCTTCCCACCATGATCATCAGCGAGACATCTCTGAGTTTCTTGGGGCTGGGACTCCGGCCCCCGGCCATAAGCTGGGGGGTGCTGCTGCAGGAGGCACAAAACATTCAATCCCTTGCCATGTCTCCCTGGCAACTGGCGCCGGTCGTCCCCGTTATCCTCTCGATCCTCGCCTTCAACTTCATGGGTGACGGCCTGCGAGACGCGGCCGATCCATACGGCGTCTAGGAGCGGAGATATGAAGAACGGAAGGCTACCGCTCCTGTCGGTCCATGAGTTGAAGACCTACTTCTTCGCCGACGAGGGCGTTACCAGGGCCGTGGATGGGGCCAGCTTCGACATCTATCCAGGCCAGACCCTGGGCGTGGTTGGAGAGAGTGGCTGCGGAAAGAGCGTTACGGCTCGCTCGATCCTCAGGATCGTCGAGCGTCCAGGACGCATCGTGGGAGGAAGGATCCTGCTGCGGCGTGGGCTGGGGGTCGAGGGGCAGGTGCCTGGCCAGGAGATCGACCTGACCAGACTGGAAGCCGACGGAAAGGAGATGCGCGCCACCCGAGGGGCCGAGATCGGCCTGGTATTCCAGGAGCCGATGACCTCCTTCAGCCCCGTCCATACCGTTGGGAGCCAGATCGTGGAGGCCATCCGTCTCCACCAGAAGCTAACCAAGCAGGAAGCCCGGCAGAGAGCCATCGAGCAGCTTCGCCAGGTCGGGATCCCGAAGCCAGAGCGAAGGGTGGACGAGTACGCCTTCGAGCTGAGCGGCGGCATGCGGCAGCGGGCCATGATCGCCATGGCGCTCTCCTGCCAGCCCAAGCTGCTGATCGCCGACGAGCCAACCACCGCCCTGGACGTGACCACGCAGGCCCAAATCCTGGACCTGCTACGCAATCTCCAGGAGCAGAGCGGCATGGCCATCATGCTGATCACCCACAACCTCGGGGTGATCGCCGAGATGGCCGACGACGTGGTGGTGATGTACCTCGGGCGAGTGGTGGAGAAGGGTCCCGTGGACGAAATCTTCCACGGTGCCAGGCACCCCTACACCAAGGCCCTATTGCGCTCCATCCCCAGCATCCAATCCGAATCCCGGGTCAAGCTGCCGACCATCAGCGGGTCCATACCTCATCCTTTCAACCGACCCTACGGCTGCCCCTTCCACCCGCGCTGCCCCAGCTCCATTCCCGGCACCTGCGACCAACGGGAACCTGGACTGGTGGCGGTCAGCGACAGGCAGCAGGTGAGCTGCTTTCTCTATGAGGGGGCATGAGATGGTGGGACTGAAAGAGACCGACGGGCAGATACTGCTGCAGGTGAAGGGGCTCCGCAAGTACTTCCCCATCAGGCGCGGCTTCCTGCGCAAGGTCGTGGGACATGTTCGAGCCGTGGACGACGTGAGCTTCCACATCCGCAAGGGGGAAACGCTGTCTCTGGTGGGAGAAAGCGGCTGCGGCAAGACCACCACCTCCCGCTGCATCCTCCGAGCCATCGACCCCACCGCCGGCCAGATCCTGTTTCGCACCGAAGACGGCAGTACCGTGGACGTCGGCTCGTTGCCCAAGTCCAAGATTCGGCCCCTCCGCCGCCAGATGCAGATGATCTTTCAGGACCCCTACTCGTCCCTGAACCCTCGTATGACCCTGCTGGACATCGTGGGGGAGCCGTTGCTGGTCAACGGCATAGGGAACCGGAAGGAGCGGATGGACCGGGTAGCGGAGTTGCTGCGACTGGTGGGGTTGCGTCCTGAATACATGCGCCGCTTTCCTCACGCCTTCAGCGGCGGCCAGCGCCAACGCATCGGGATCGCTCGGGCCCTGGCCCTCAATCCAAGCCTGGTAGTGGCCGATGAGCCTGTGTCTGCCCTGGACGTGTCGGTGCAGGCGCAGATCCTGAACCTGCTGATGGACCTTCAGGCCCAACTGGGATTGACCTATCTCTTCGTCGCCCACGACCTGAGCGTCGTCAAGCATATCAGCGATCGGGTGGCAGTGATGTACGTGGGGCAGATCGTCGAGACCGCGCCCACAGAAGCGCTGTTCGGCGCACCCAGACACCCCTACACCGAGGCTCTCCTCTCGGCCGTGCCCAAGCCCGATCCTCGACTGCGCTCGGAGCGGATCGTGCTGGAGGGGGAGGTGGCGGATCCGGCCAACCCTCCTTCTGGCTGCTACTTCCACCCCAGGTGTCGCTACGCCACCGATCTCTGCTGCCAGGCGAGCCCCATGCTGAAAGAGATAGAGCCGGGCCATCAGGTGAGTTGCCACAGGGCAGGGGAGCTGCACTACCTCAGATCTTCTTCGGAGGCACGACGGCCAGGTGCAGATCCCTCAGTTGAACGGGGTCGACCTCCGACGGGGCGCTCATCATGAGGTCCACGGCCGCCTGGTTCTTCGGGAAGGCGA
>JAJYNT010000113.1 GCA_021786215.1 Chloroflexota bacterium
AGCATGATATAGAACGAGAAGATCAACACCAGCACAAGGCTGAAGAGAACGGATGCTACTCCGGTAGCCAGTGTTAGGGCGTTGTTGACGATACCAGGGCCCAGGGATTCGATGCTTCGAGCTATCTGCGTGTAATCGAATGACGCGAGAGCGCCCCCGAGAATCCCCTCATTGGGCAGGGCTGCTTCGAGTTGAGTCAACCACGCCCCCATACCGTTGACGTAGGATGGCAGGTTCGTTCCGATCTGCGACACCTGGAGGGCCACCACAGGCACCATCAGGACGGTGCCCGTGCCCAGGATGATGAGAAGGCCAAGGTAGACCATCGCAACCGCCAGCGAACGAAAGCACCCAGGCAAGCACCAGCATCAGGATTACGTCGGCAAAGCGGAGGGCAAGTTCCCAGATCAGTCCTGCCAGATAGCTGGCGGCTATAATGACGAGCAGGACTATAAGGGCCTTGAACCAGGGGTCTTTCAGCAAAGCCGAAGATCCACCTTTCCGTTCTTATGTTGTTGTCCTATTTTATATCTTGGAAGCTAAAGTGACCGCCTCGATATTCTCCACTCTGAACATCATGACACGCTTCTTCTGTCGGCAGCGCCCAACCAGGTACCAGGAGCCCATATAGGGCATCAGCAGCTGCGGTTCTACGACCGGGTTGGGGATGCTGGCAGAAGCCTTCGAGGCGATGTGTAACTTGACCGGGCGCTTCTCGAACAACGCTTCGGTGAGCGCCAGAAACACCTTCTCCTCGGCTACCTGCTCCGAGCTTCCCAGCGACTCCAGGCTCTTTCGCATAAGTGGTTGAAGGTGAAGCGGAAAGATGGTGGGGAGCTTGGCGAGGAGCGACTTCAACGGCTCCTGCGGGGTGGCGCGATCTTGAGCCGCACCGCGGAGTGCAGAAACCAGTGCCCTTGCCTCGGAGAAAGAGAAGTCGACGGTGGCCTGGTCGCCTTCCGTTGAGAACCGGTACCCTTTGCGGCGGACCAGAGGAAAATGAAGCTCTTCCCGGATGACGCGCAAGTCTTCTTGAACCTGCCGCTCGCTGAGGGCGTAGGATTCGGCGAGCTTGCGACGGCTCGTACCCGGGTGCTCGGCGATATGCTCAATGATGGCCCAAATCCGGCTGAGCCGGTCGATGGCCAACTGGTCTCGTTCCACGGCGCAAAGCCTCTCGGACTGGAACCACTTCCGACGTATGCGACCTGTCTGCCCCGAAGGCGAAGAAAAGACCGCGGGCAACCATCCGAGTGACGGGCATGGCCTACCAGCGGTCACCTCAGGATCTGGAACGTCCAGGATACGGGGCTTGAGTCCTCCTCCAATCTGATGGCTCCCTATAGGGTCCTGCAGTTGTCCGCTGGCAGGGCAGCGACGAAAGAGATAGGGAAGGCACCCCGGATAGGACTCGAACCTACGACCTTTGGGTCCGCAACCCAACGCTCTAATCCACTGAGCTACCGGGGCAGAAGGCGGAGGAGATGGGATTCGAACCCATGACAGAGGTTTAAGGCCCCTGTAACCGCTTAGCAGGCGGCCGCACTAGACCAACTATGCGACTCCTCCAGCAGTATCGATCGCGCTGCCTGGAGCGACCGAGCTGGCGGAGGGGGAGGGATTCGAACCCCCGGGGCTCTCGCCCGACCGTTTTCAAGACGGCCACCATAAACCGCTCGGACACCCCTCCAGGCGTGTCCTATACAGTTGTAAAACAGCCGATAGAGCCGTAACGACCGTACTCTAGGATTCTAGCCGACGCGAAAGTCGGTGTCAATCGGCCAAAAAGTACCTCTTCAGGCTCTTTAACCTACAAGACTCGTCGGTTTCCGGCCACACAAAAACGCCCGGAGCGCCACGACTCCAGGCGTCCGAAGATCACCGAGGGGCGCGCCTGATCCTCGATCGTTGGCGACCGGGCTGCCTCTGCAAAGCCCGACCAAGTAAGGGCGGAGAGGGTGGGATTTGAACCCACGAGGCTGTTACACCTACTCGCTCTCCAGGCGAGCGCCCTAGGCCACTAGGCGACCTCTCCATCTAGCTGTTGGCTATTGGCGATCAGCTCCTGGCTCTCCGGAGCCAGCCATCCTCTGTTTGCTCTCGGGCCGTCCCACCTCCAACCGGGAGCCAACGGCTGATTGGCAACGACCAATCGCTATGTGGGGCGGAGGGAGAGGGATTTGAACCCCCGATGCCTTTCGGCATACCCGATTTCGAGTCGGGCGCACTCAACCGGACTATGCGATCCCTCCCAGCCATAACGGTGGTGGACAGACCACCACCGCACTAACAAGTATAGCATACGGCCAGGGGGGCGACAAAGCGAAGAAGCAAGTAGAAGCCCTCTCCCGCGGCCGCGGCGCCTTCGGAGAGACGCCTCTTCGGTCACATCTGCTCGGGAGCGTTGACGCCCATCAGGGCGAGGGTATTGCCCAGCACGATCTTGCAGGCGCTGACCAGCCGGAGCCGCGCTTTGGTGAGCGCCTCGTCCTCTGAGACGACCCGGCACTGCTTGTAGAAGGAGTGGAAGACTGCGGCGACCTCCTGGGCATAATGAGGAAGGTGATGGGGCTCCAGGTTGGTCGCCGCCGTCTCGACCAGTTCGGGCAGCAGCAGCATCTTCCTGATCAGCTCCTGCTCCGGTTCTGAAGTGAGGAGCGTCACGTCTCCATTGGAGAAGTCGATGTCGCTGGCGTAGCGCAGGATACTGGCGATCCTGGCGTGAGCGTACTGGACGTAGTAGACGGGGTTTTCGTTGGACTGCTCCCTGGCGAGATCCAGGTCGAAATCCATCATCGCTTCGGGGGAGCGGGCCAGCAGGAAGAAGCGCACGGCATCCGGGCCGACCTCGTCCAGCACCTCACCCAGGGTGATGAGCTCGCCCGTTCGCTTTGACATTCGGACGGGCTTCCCGTCCCTTTTCAGGCTGACCAGTTGATAGATGATCAGGATCAGTCGCTCCGGGTCGATGCCCAGGGCTGCCGCCAT
>JAJYNT010000099.1 GCA_021786215.1 Chloroflexota bacterium
AATCCTAATAGAGCTCCAGAGCGAGGTGGCGAAATGCCTTCAACAGATATGATTTTTCAACCCACAGACCTGAACCAGAAGGGCCGGGCGATCCTGGATGCCGCCAGAGAGAGCGAGGCCAGGCTGCGAGACAAGGATGGTCTCGCCCTGGTGATGACTCGTGAGAGCCGGCATTCCGCTCTCAAGGCGGTAGCCGGTGCCGCGGCCAACCTCCTTGCCCTTGAGATGGTCCTCGCCACAGCTCCCGATCGTCTTCCCGCAATTCAGGAGTTGGGCGAGTGGGTGTGGCTCCGCGAATTCAGCAGGTCCGACCTTGAGTCCTTCGTTGCCGAAATGCGTGAAGCTATCGTCATCTCCAGTCGGGAAGAATCCGAAGAACCTATAAGGAACGCTCTATACGCTTGGCGCGTCAGCGCCGAAGCCCTCGAAGACCCCACGCGCCGTGCGGTCCTCTTCAATCCTGGCACCGAAGAGGATTGGGTCGAAGTGACACGGCCCGAGTAGCATGCCGGAGAGCGCTTACAGTCCGTTCGGTCCTGCCCGCCGGCCCGGTGGAAGGCCCAACTACAAGCCCGGGTACCGGGTGCTGGTGCATCGCCGCTTCAAGCAGCTGTGGGACGAACTGGTGGAGAAGGTGGGCCTCCAGAACGCGCAGCAGTTCTACGACCACGTTGCCTTGAAACCGGGTTCTCTGCCCGAGGTCGGAACCAGCGTAATCTTCCGGGGCGAGAAGGGGCGGCCTATCGCCCTCGGATTTTCCAGCACTGTCCACTACGAGATCACCGGAGCGGGTCGGATCAACTACCAGTTCAATGACCACTACCTGGGGCCCAGGGGCGATCCCCATCCGGTCGTGGTCATACTGACCATCGATCTGGGTAGTCACTGACCCAGCTTGCCCTCGCTGGAGTGGAGGTAGTATGAGCACGATCGGGCGAGCTGGGGGGCAAGCTCGATTTGGGTTCCATCCGCAAGCTGTGGGACGCAAGCCAGCATACCATGTCAGTAGATGGCGCCGGCGACGGTCGGTAGCGTGAAGTGGAAGGCGCTCCCTTTCCCCAGTTCGCTCTCCACCCAGAGCCGGCCACCGTGGGCCTCCACCAGCATCCGTGTTATGTAAAGACCAAGCCCGAGCCCCTCCTGCTTGCGGGCCGCGTCGGCTCGATAGAAGCGGTCGAAGACGTGGGCGACCTCCTTCTGGCTCATGCCCGGCCCGCAGTCCCTCACGGAGATGGTCAGCTCGTTGTCCTGTCCCCCGGCCTGCAGCAGCACCTCCGTTCTTGGGGGCGAGTACTTCAGTGCGTTGCTCAGCAGGTTCGTCAGTATCCGCTCCAGGCGGTTCGGGTCGGCGAACACCGGAGGCAGCACGTCCGCGAAATCGAGCTTTACCCGATCCACCTCCAGAGCCCGCGCCATCCTCTCAAGCAGGTCTGCGACGAAGCTCCGCAGATCCACCGGCTGTCTGTCCAGCTGCAACTGGCCGCTCTCCAGGCGAGCTGAGTCCACCAGGTCCTGGATCATGGCGTTCATCCGACGGGCTGAGACGGCGATGGCTTCCGTACTCTGCGCTTCCTTCTCCCCCAACCCGGATCTCTCGAGCATCGCGTGGAGCAGTTGTGCGTGCCCCTGAATGACCGTCAGAGGGGTCCGCAGATCGTGGGAGACGAGGGAAATGTACTGTTCCATATACTCTTTCCTGGACTCGGCCCGCCGCCTGCGAAGATCGATCCCATGAAGTGACTGGGCACTCAGCACGACGATGGTGCCAAACAGGATGATGCTCAACACGGCGACGAGGGACATTTCGGTGCCGGAGTCGTACAGCTCGGCGCGACCCCCTGCCAGGACCAGCCAGCCAAGCAGCGGTGGTATCACAACCACCGCCGGCACCAGCCTTCGCAGCAGAAATCCCCCGGCACTGTCGGCCGTTACCACAGCCATCAACCCTTGCCTTGGCCGGACGAATAGAATGCCGAGGCAAAGCATCAGAAATGCCAACGCGGCGTGAATCGCGATGGCAGAGACGGGGTGAGCGTACAGTACATTCACACTGTAGGCGTAGCCCACCAACGCCACCAGGGACGGTACCGCGGCCAATATGCTGAGGGCTTGGGCCGCCTGGGGGCCTCTCTTGGTTCCCATCACCAGCAGAAGGGCGATTCCCAGGAGCAGAAAGGTCAGCGACACGCTGATCGACATCCGTCCGGCTGGTAGTTGCTCTATTGAGTTCGCGTCTCGGAACAGCAGCTCATCTATGCCCAGGTCGAGCCCCAGCGCAGTCTCCGCGATGTTCGCCAGACCCAGCAGGATCACGGCGACGGCACAGAGTTGGGCGGCTCGATGTGCGATCCGGCTACGCGACTCGGACTGCACCAACCAGAGGGAGATTCCAGCCAGCACGAGGCCGACCGCCGCGTTGGCCTTCAAGGTGACCTGTCCGGGGAGCACGGTGGTCAGGGCACCTATGCCGAGAGCCCAGCCGAGGAGTACCAGACCACCGACGAGGAAGACTGTTACAGCGGATACCCGAGATGCTGCCCTGAGTGACGCGATCAGTCCAGCTTCGTTCCTGGCTGACGTGGCCAAACCCCTTTCGTTCACTGTCTACCACTTCTCCTGAGACAGATGGTGCGCCCCCCTACTGGTAGATCACTACCGACGGAGTGGGGCTCAGCTTCATCACCTGCTGTGGTGTGAACATGTTCGGATCCTGGTGGTAGAACAGCTTGACACCGGAGTACTCTAGCTGTCCCTGGTTCATGATCCTGCTCCAGGTTCCACTCTTCACCGCCTGGGAGCCGAACCCGTCCATGTCCAGCACCAGATCCACCACGGGGCTGCTCCCAATTTTCTTCTTGTCCGGAAGCATGTCCATGGTGAACTGATGAACGATTAACACCTTGGGTGGTAACGCGTTCTGCTGGATGATGTTCGTTAGGTAATTAAGCGCGTAGTTGACCTCGTTCGCGGTCATGTGACCGA
>JAJYNT010000311.1 GCA_021786215.1 Chloroflexota bacterium
CCTCCAGATGATGGTCTTGCCGGCTCTGGCGGTCGGGCTCGCCCAGGGTGCCATCCTGATGCGACAGATGCGCTCGGCGCTGTTGGAGGTGTTGCACCGCGAGTACGTGACCACGGCCCGGGCCAAGGGGCTAGGGGAGACAGTGGTCATCGGCAGGCACGCTCTCAGGAACGCCCTGATCCCGGTCGCCACAGTCTTCGGTCTGCAGACCGCGCGCGTCTTTGGGACGGCGGTGGTGATAGAGACGATTTTCGGCCTGCCAGGGCTGGCCCGGTTGGCGGTGGATAGTGTGGCGTTCCGGGACTACTCGGCCTTGCAGGGCACGATCCTGGTCTTCGCGGTGATAGTTCTGGTGGTCAATCTGTTGACCGATATCCTGTACGGGTTCCTCGACCCGCGCATTCGTTACGCGTGAGGGCGGCAATGGCAGAGAGTGTCTTGGTTGCGGCCGGGAGCTACGAGCGGCAGCTTCCTGATCGATGGACGGAGTACAGGAAGTTCTTGCGGCGTTTGCTTCGGGTCCGCGGCGCTAGCTTCGGCCTCGTCGTGGTCTTCGGCGTTATTCTCACGGCGGCTCTGGCCGGGTTCATCGCTCCCTACGACCCCATAGTCCAGGATTACCAATCCATCTTGGCTGGGCCGAGCGGCACGCACTTTCTGGGAACGGACGAACTCGGCCGCGATGTCCTCAGCCGCCTCGTCTTCGGCTCCCGTCCGTCGCTGGGTGCCGGCGCCATCTCCGTATCCCTCGCGCTTCTGCTGGGCATTCCGATGGGGTTGATTGCCGGCTACTTCGGCGGCTGGCTGGACAATATCTTGATGCGGTTGGCGGATACCCTGTGGTCCTTCCCCGGGTTGGTGCTGGCTCTGGCCGTGGAGGCGATCCTGGGGCAGGGGCTTGTGAACGCCATGGTGGCCATCGGGGTGGTGTACGCGCCGGTGTTCGCTCGCCTGGTCCAGGCCCAGACCCTCTCCGCCCGGGAAGAGGAGTATGTCGCGGCCGCTCGATCCCTGGGGGCCAGCAACCCCAGGATCATGATCAGGCACATCTGGCCGAACCTGATCGCTCCGGTGGCGGTGCAGGCTTCCCTCATGCTAGGCCAGGCCATCATCTTCGAGGCCGCGCTCAGCTTCCTGGGACTCGGGGTTCAACCCCCCGACCCGGCCTGGGGGTTGATGCTTCGGACCGCATATCAGTACATCCAGGTCGATCCCTGGTACTCGCTCTTTCCCGGTACTGCCATCTTCTTCACCGTACTGGGTTTCAACTTGGTGGGCGATGGCATCAGAGAGGCGCTGGATCCCAGGCTTCGCCGGCTGGGGTAGCGAGCGAAGGGAAGCGCCCGAGGCGGTGGCTGCCATGCTCGAAGAGGTCGAGAGGATCTGGCGGAAATGAGACTTAGGGGTTTCGCATGGACATTCGGGAGCGACTGCTCACCGCGCTGAATTGGGGGGAGCCCGACAGGGTGCCCTTGACGGTCTACGACTGGATACTCCCTAGAGGCATCGCCGAGAGGCTGCTCCGGGAGTCTGGCGTGGGGCTAATCATGCGCCTGCCTGCCCACCGAGTCGAGCACCGCCGTGTAGAGTTCAGCACGCGGGAGTATTGGGAGCAGGGGCGCCGGCTTCTCAGGAAGACGATCCACACCCCGGTGGGGGAGGTTTGGCAGGTCGTCGACCCGGAGGCCGCTTACGATTCTACCTGAATCCTGGAGCACTTCATCAAAGGTCCCGAGGACTATCGGGTGATGGAGTTCATGATCCGGGACGCGGTGTATCACGACAACTACGACCGGATCCGGGAGGCCCAGCGGCGGCTGGGAGGCGACGGTCTGGTGTATGTGCGGTTGGCCAAGGCACCGATCCAGGAGATGCTCTATCAGATGCTGGGCATGGAACAGTTCGCCATGGACTACAAGTTCCGGCGAGATCCGTTCGATTCCCTGCACAATGCGATGCTGGAGAGGTACGAGCAGCTATACGACTTCGCCGCCGAGTCCCCGGTGGAGGTTGTCCTCCTGTCCGATAACATCAGCAGCGAGGTGGTTGGCCGGGAGAGGTTTCGCAATTACTGCATGCCGGTGTACCGAAGACTGCGGCAGCGGCTTTCGGGCACCGGCAAGCTGCTGGGGGTCCACCTCGATGGCAAGCTCCAATCGTTGGCGGGGGATATAGCTGAGGCGAAGTTCGATCTGGTGGAGGCTCTCACGCCCCCGCCCATGGGCGACGTTTCCGTGAGAGAGGCCCGCCGGGTGTGGCCAGATAAGGCGCTGTGGCTCAACTTCACCAGTTCAATGCACATTGAGCCGCCAGAGGTCATCGCGGCTCACACCAGGGGGTTGTTGGAGGAGGCAGGCAGCAGGCGAGGTTTTGCCATGGGAGTCACCGAGGATGCGCCGGTCGAGGCGCTGGAGCGGAGCCTCGGCGTGATCTCCCGAGTGTTGCGGGAGTTCTAGGTGAGTTCGGCTGTCATGCTGAGCGATAGCGAGGGATCTCGCCCGTTGGATATCCTGTTGACAGACCTGCCTGGGGGCCCTAAGATCAAGCAAGTTACCTGATAACTTGCTTACATGGTCTTTACCCCGCATTCGCAACTCCTGCCGGTGTAGCGGCGTCTTGGGACAGAAGCCTGTCTGAAGACGGGGTACCGCGAGTCACGTTCTCACCGGTCACGTTCGATCCACGGTTCTCTTGGTTCTCGCCTCTGGATGCCACATGTCGTTGGGCCGTCCGTTCGTGCATGGCGCAAATAGGATCCCCGAAGGTGATGTTTGGTGATGGATATCGTACGCCCAGAGAGACTGACCCTGGCTTCGCATGTCGCTCGCGAGCTATCCCGGATGATTCTGGATGGGAAGTTTGTGCTGGGGGAACGTCTACCTTCGCACAAGGAATTGGCCGACTCATTTGGGGTGAGCATCGCCACGATCAGGGAGGCGATAGCATCCCTGGTGAGGGGAGGCGTGGTGGAGGCCCGG
>JAJYNT010000393.1 GCA_021786215.1 Chloroflexota bacterium
TGCAGGGCTACGGCTCCGTAGCAGTGGCGCCTGCTCCGATCACCGTTTTTGGGGCGGTCAAGCAGCCACCCTACAGCTACGATCCTGCCAAGGCCAAGGAGATGCTGTCGCAGGCCGGTGTCTCCGGCGTGAGTTTCTTGCTGGACGAGCAGGGCCAGTACCCCAAGGGGTTCGAGATATGCCAGTTCATCGCCAGCCAGCTGCAGCAGGTGGGAGTGAACTGCAAGGTCAACAAGGTCGAGGTTGCCACTTGGCAGGAGCGCCGCAACAAAGGTGTCTTCGATGCCTCCTACATAGGTTTCGCCAACGTCACCGGCGATGCGGACATGGTCTTCTCGACCCTGTTCTACAGCATGCTGAACCCCACGACCCCTAATAGAACTCGATACAACAACCCGAAGGCTGACGAGGCAATTAAGAAGGGTGCTACCAGCGTAACCGATCAGGACCGCATGGCAGCCTACACCGATGCCTGCAAGATCCTCTGGGATGACGCGCCCCACATTTGGCTCTACGACACCAAGGCCGTGTGGGGCGTGCGGAAGAACGTCAAGGGCTTTGAGGCTAGGCCCGATACCTTCACCATCGTGCGCAACGTCTCGATCGGCTAGTTCCGGCGGCTGGAGGCACCCTAGGGCGCCTCCAGCCCGTCCGGACCGGTAGCCCTTCGCGAAAAAGGACTCCCATCATGCAGCGATACATCCTCCGTCGGCTCGCCCAGACCGTCGTGACCCTGTTTGGTGTATCCGTCGCCATCTTCGTCCTCCTGCGGGTCATCCCTGGCGACCCCATCTCCGTCATGATGGGGGATGTGGCCAGCAACGAGCAGATCGCCGCCGCGCGGGAACTGTGGCACCTGAACGATCCCATTCCGGTGCAGTACCTGTACTTCGTCCGCGATGCGGTGGCCGGCAACTGGGGGGAGTCGATCCACTATCAGGTCCCCGTGGCTTCTCTGATCCTGGAGCGCTTCCCTGCTACCGTGGAACTCACCCTGGCCTCCATGCTCCTGGGCGTCGTGGTAGCCATCCCCGTGGGGATCCTCTCGGCTCTGAAAAGGGGAAGCTGGCTCGATCTGGCCGGCATGGCTGGAACCTTGATCGGGCAGGCGATGCCCACCTACTGGACCGGCATCTTGCTGATCCTGGTCTTCGCCGTGCGGTTTCACCTGTTTCCCTCCTCTGGCCCCGGCGATCTCTCGCACCTGGTCCTTCCGGCCATCACCCTGGGGAGCGTGACCATGGCGCTATTGGCGCGGCTCACCCGCTCCTCCATGCTGGAGGTGCTGGGCGAGGACTACATCCGCACAGCCCGCAGCAAGGGACTTGCCGAGAAGGTGGTTCTCATTCGCCACGCCCTCCGAAACGTCGCTGTGCCCATCGTCACGGTGATGGGCATGCAGGTGGGGAACCTCCTGGGTGGCGCGGTCATCGTGGAGACGGTGTTCGCTTGGCCGGGGATAGGTCAACTGGTGATCGACTCGATCTTCCTGCGAGACTACCCGGTCGTGCAGGGAGTTCTGCTGCTCTCCTCGTCCCTTTTCATACTGATCAACCTGATGGTGGACATCACGTACACCTATCTCGACCCGAGGATTCGCTTCACATGATGGGCAGTGCTGCAGCAGGCAAGTCTACAGTCCCGGCGACCCCTCAGCGGGTGGACGAGTTCATGGTGCGGCGGCCACCCGGCCTCACCCGGCGGCTGCTGCACAACCGCATGGTGGTCGTCGGCGGTCTCATCGTCCTGGCGGCGGTAGTTGGTGCCGTCTTCGCCCCGTTTCTGTCTCTTCACGATCCCACCGTGCCCAAGCCGTCCATTCGGCTCGCGCCGCCGGTCTGGCTGGGGGGGCCCCGCGGATACCTGTTGGGGACGGATCCCCTGGGGCGGGACATCTGGAGCCAGATCCTCTACGGCGGCCGGGTCTCCTTGACGCTGGGCTTCGCGGCGGTGATCATCTCAGGCTCCATAGGCGTGGTGGCGGGCGTCCTGGCCGGTTACTACTCCCGGTTGGTCGACGACATCATCATGCGGCTGGCCGACATCCAACTCTCATTCCCTGTCATCATGCTGGCAGTGGCCGTCATCGCCATCGTGGGGGTGGGTTTCCTGCCTCTCCTGGTGGTTATGGCCCTGAGCGGCTGGGTCATCTACGCCCGCCTGGTGCGCAGCACCGTACTGTCCATCAAGGGGATGGACTACATCACTGCCGCGCGCACTATCGGCCAACGGGACCTGGTCATCCTTTTCAGGCACGTGCTGCCTAACTGCCTCGCTCCGGTGCTGGTGGTCTCCACGATCCAGATAGGGCAGATGATCATCTTGGAGTCCGCTCTCAGCTTCTTCGGGCTTGGCACCCAGCCGCCCACCCCCTCCTGGGGCTTCATGCTTGCCCAGGGCAGAGACTACCTGGACGATGCCTGGTGGGTGGCGACCATGCCGGGCTTGGCCATTACCATCACGATTCTCGGGGTAAACCTCCTGGGCGATGGTCTGAGGGATGTCCTGGACCCCCGCATCAAACAGGTGATCTAGTGGAGGACAAGTTGCCATACGGTTACCACGGCAGGGTCTTGCGGGTGAACCTCTCTAACGGTGCTATCTCCGTGGACGAGCACGATGAGAACTGGTACCGGCGCTACATGGGCGGTGCGGCCATGTCGGCCTACTACTTGACGAAGGAACTGGCCCCGGGTGTGGATCCCCTGGGTCCCGACAACAAACTGGTCCTGTTCTCGGGCGTGATCACCGGCATACCGGTCTCAGGCGCAGCCCGGATGAGCGTGGGGGCCAAGTCTCCCATGAGCGGCGGGATCGGCAAGAGCGAGGTGGGGGGCTACTTCAACTCGGCGTTGAAGCACGCGGGCTTCGACGGCATCGTGATCGAGGGCCAGGCGGAGAGGCCGGTCTACCTATGGATCAAAGATGGGGCAGCCGAGCTTCGGGACGCGAGCCACCTGTGGGGGAAATCGGTCCT
>JAJYNT010000497.1 GCA_021786215.1 Chloroflexota bacterium
GGTACCTTAACGAGATCTACTACGGCAACATGTCAACTGGTATCGAGGCGGCCGCGGAGTCCTACTTTGGCAAGTCCGCCAAGGACCTCGATCTCGCTCAATCTGCCATGCTCGCCGGCTTACCTCAGGCTCCATCTCTCCTCTCTCCTCTGGTGGACCCCAAGGCGGCGAAGGAGCGCCAGCGGCTGGTACTGGATGCCATGGTCAGGCAGAGAGATATTACACAGGCGCAGGCCGACGCCGCTTTCAAAGAACCGCTCGTATATCGGCCCATGAAGTATTCGATCGAGGCTCCTCATTTCGTCATGTACGTGCGCGACCTCCTGGAACAGAAGTACGGCCCCAAGGCACTCTACTCCGAGGGGTTGACGGTGCGCACCACCCTTGACCTGAACATGCAGCACGAAGCCGAGCAAATCATCCGCCAGCACGTGGCGAAGCTGGCCACGGACAACATTCACAACGCCGCCCTGGTGGCCATGCAGCCGGGGACCGGCGAGATCCTGGCGATGGTGGGTAGCGCCAACTACTTCGACCCCAGCATCGACGGTCAGGTCAACATGGCTACGGCGGAGCGGCAACCGGGGTCTACCTTCAAGCCG
Organism: Chloroflexota bacterium; assembly: GCA_021786215.1. Next base: position 603 of record JAJYNT010000497.1, read on the forward strand.
ATTACTTACGCCGGCGCCTTCATGAAAGGGTGGTCGCCGGGGACGGTGCTTCTAGACTATTACACCGTCTTCAAAGATCGCCTGGGCCGTCCGTACACGCCCCATGATTTCGAACCTGGGTGGCGCGGGCCGGTAACCGTACGCAGCGCCCTCGCAAACTCGATGAATGTCCCCGCGGTGAAGACAATGGAGTTCGTAGGGGTAAAGAACGCCATCAATCTGGCCCATAAGATGGGCATCACCACGATCAACCCGAACGGTCCCTACGACCTCAGTCTGGCTCTGGGAGTCGGCGGGGTGAAACTGCTGGACATGGTCTACGCCTACAGCGTCTTCGCCAACAATGGTGTCATGAACGGCGAGCCGGTCCCAAAGGACCAGCAGATCCCAGGTTACAGAACACTACAGCCGGTATCCATACTGAGTGTGACAGATTCCTCTGGCAAGGTTCTGGAGCAGTACAATGGGCCCGATCACGCTCAGGTTCTGTCGCCCCAGGTGTCCTATCTGATCACCAACATCCTCTCCGACAACGCTGCCCGGTCGCTCCTCTTCGGGGCGAACGACCCCCTGAATATCGGTCGACCGGCCGCGGCGAAGACCGGGACCACCGACGAGAACCGCGACCTCTGGACAATAGGTTACACCCCGGATCTGGTGACCGGTGTATGGGTGGGCAACAGCGACAACCAACCCATAGCCCAGACGCTATCCACCCTGACGGCAGCCCCTATCTGGCACGACTTCATGGCGCAGGCGACGAAGAACATGCCTCCCACGAACTTCCAGGAGCCGAGCGGCCTCGAAAGGGTGAAGATCTGCCCTATCGACGGACTACTTCCCAACAAATACTGTCCGAACCCGATAACGGAACTCTTCATCAAGGGCACGGCGCCCACGAAGGTGTCAGACATCTACCGTTCGGTCGTCATCGACAAGACCACCGGAAGGTTGGCCGGCCCGTCTACGCCGCCGGAGAACCGGGAGGAGAAGGTCATAGAGGTCTATCCGCCGGAATGGGCCGCCTGGGCCAAGGCCGCGGGCAAGCCGGCGCCGCCCCAGCCGGCCGTCGACCAATCCCCGGGCCAGAGTCCACAGCCGGTGGCTAGCACTGACAGCAACGGTAGTTTGGTGGTGGATAGTCCCCTCCCCGGCTCTGCGATCAAAGGGCAGGTGAATATTCATGGCACGGCCTCTGGCAAGGCATTTGCTTCCTTCAAGGTGGAGTACGGTGAAGGGCTCAACCCGACCTCGTGGAAACCGATAGGCGGGATACACACCATGCCGGTGAACAATGGCATCTTGGAGAGGTGGGACACCGCATCCTTGAACGGTCTGTACACCCTGCGCATCACCATGGCTACCCGGCCAGCTGCCACCCCCACGGTGGGACCACCACCACCGCTGAATCTCTTCCGCAGCACGCCGCAAGCGATCTCTACACCGACCCCAGTTCCGGCACCCGTATCAACGTCGGCGCCCAAGGTGATCCAGATCCCCGTGATCGTGGATAACCAGCCGCCCACGGCTGCTATCACCTTCCCGCGGAACAACGCGTCGCTGAGCAAGGATCAGACGCCGAAGATCACCTTCAGCGCCCAGGTTTCGGACAATCACAAGGTCGCTCAGACCGACTTCTATCTGGATGGCCAACTGATAGGAAGCAGCAGCGCGAGCCCTGCCACCCTCGACTGGAACTGCGTGCCGGGACAGCACGTCCTGCACGTAATCGTCAAGGATTCCGCGGGCAATCAAACGACCAGCAGCGACGTGAGGTTCCAGGTAAAATGAGGATCCTGGTCACCAACGACGACGGCATCGACTCGGAGGGGTTGATCGCTCTCAAGAATGCCCTGTCCAGCGTGGGCGAGACCGTGGTAATCGCTCCGGATCACAACTGGAGCGCCGCCGGCCACACCAAGACCATGCACAAGCCGTTGCGGGTGACCAGAGTCCAACTTTCGGACGGTAGCGAGGGGTATGCCTGCGATGGCACCCCGTCGGACTGCGTGGCAATGGGCATGCTTGGGCTCGCGGGTGATCGCCCATCGCTGGTGGTCTCGGGCATTAACAAGGGGGCGAACCTCGGGGCGGATGTCACATACTCGGGGACAGTCGCCGCGGCTATGGAGAGCGTGGTGAACGAAGTGCCGGGTATAGCCTTGTCGCTCGCCTCCTATCAGCAGTGGCATTTCGAGATCGCCGCCGAGTTCGGCGCACGCCTGGCTGCTCAGCTGCTGGAGAAAGGGGTAGCGCCCGACGTCCTGCTGAACGTAAACGTCCCCAGCGTGCAGCGTGAACAGATTCGGGGTGTTATCATCACCCGTCTCGGCAAGCGAATCTACCGGGACAAGCTCATAGAGCGCCAGGATCCC
>JAJYNT010000273.1 GCA_021786215.1 Chloroflexota bacterium
TCATCCTGAGTGTCCCAGGGTTCCGGGAACCCTGTGCGAAGCACAGAAACTTGAAGTTTCTGAACAGCGATAGCGAAGGATCTCCTCGGCGGAACGTGGAGATGCTTCGCCTCGCTCAGCATGACAGTAGCCATCACCTTCACTGTGTCGAAGCAGTAGTCATCTACCCAGGTTGATCTGACGTGGGTCGAAAGCATCGCGCAAGGCATCGGAGAGAGAGTTCAATCCGACCACCAGGGTGGTGAGAGCCGCCCCAGGGAACACCGCATACCACCACGCGTTTAGGAGGTATCGGCGACTGTAGCTCAGCATGGAGCCCCATGAGGGGTCCGGTGGCTGGGCCCCCAACCCCAGGAAGGAGAGCGAGGCCTCTAAGATCACGCCAAAGGCAACCGCGACCGCCATCTGCACCAACAGGGGCGATAGCGAGTTAGGCAGGATGTGGTGCAGGACTATCCGGGTATCGCTTGCCCCCAGTGCTCGGGTAGCCAGGACGTAGTCCTTTTCCTTCTCAGTGAGAGCGCAGGCGCGAGCCAGTCGCGAGAAAATGGGGATGTTGACGATGCCCACCGCTATTGCCGTGTTGATGGCGCCGGGGCCCAGGACTGCCACGACAGCGATCCCAATCAAAATAGGCGGAAAGGCGAGGAGGCAATCCCACAGTCGGTTGACCATCTCATCCACCCATCCCCCTAAGAAACCGGTGATTAGGCCGCTTAGCGCACCGATGGCGAAGCCGATGCCCGTGCTAATGATGCCGACGGCGAGAGAGAGCCGCGCACCATAGATGATGCGGCTCAAGATGTCCCGCCCGAACTCGTCGGTGCCCAGCAAGTAGGTGGTCCCCGGGGCCTTCAACTCGTCTCCCGCGTGCTGGACCAGGGGATCGAAGGGAGCCAGCATTGGCGCCATGAACGCGACCAACAGGAATATGACTAGAATGGCCGTGCCCACTATCCCTGATGGGTTTCGCATCACACGCCTCGTGGCAGCGAGGGAAGGACTAGGAGAGGTCTCAGGCTGCTTTGACCGACGACTGGCTGGCAAGACGTACCGCAGCAACATCGATCCCTAGCTCCTTCCCCTGCTGAGGCGAATTCGCGGATCCAGGAACGCGTAGAGGGTGTCTGTCACCAGATTGATCACCACGAATGCCAGGACCAATAGGAGCAGACATGCCTGTACGATGGTGTAGTCGCGCTGTTCCACTGCCTGGACGATCAGTCTCCCGAGCCCAGGCCAGGCGAATACCGATTCGATCACCACCGCCCCTCCCAGCAGACGGCCGGTCTGCAACCCGATAACAGTCACCACCGGGACAAGCGCGGCGCGGAAGGCATGGCCGACGACGACGGCCCGCTCCGACAGCCCCTTAGCCCGAGCGGTGCGGACATAGTCCTCGTAGAGTGCCTCCAGCATAGCGGTGCGAATGAAGCGGGTGAGGACTGCTGACATGTTGATGGCAAGGGTTAGAGCGGGCAGCAGAAGACTCTTCAGGCCCATGATAGGATTTTCGAAAGGGTCTACCCGGCCCCCGGGTGGCAACAGGCCCAGGACGAGACAGAAGAGGAGTATGAAGAGAATCCCCACCCAGAAGTTTGGGACGCCGAGGCCCAACGCCGTGTACCAGGTTACGAGGAAGTCGAACTTGGAGCCCTGCTTCAGTGCAGCCATTATCCCAAAGGGCAACGATATGAGCAGGGCGAGGAACAGGGCCGCCAGGGACAGCTGCGCGGTGGCCGGGAACGCGTCACCGACCAGTTCGCTTACCGGCATTCTGCTGATGTAGGACTCACCGAGATCGCCTCGGGACACGTTTCCCAGCCAGATGCCGTACTGCACGAGCAGTGGCTTGTCGAGTCCCATCTTGATGCGAACCGCTTCTATCTCCTTCGGGGTAGCATCCGATCCGGCTACCGTCTGCGCGGGATCGCCCGGGATCAGATGGATGAGCATGAACACCAGAAAGGTCGTAAACAGGATTACTGGGAGAGCCTGCACAAGCCGTCTGACAATGAAGTTGATCATACGGGATATCCTCTCCAGTCTCGCTGTGCCGGCGTGGCCCGGAGGTCGCGCCGTACCTGGATGCAGTAAGACGGCATTGGCTGATCACAGCACGTGGCGGCGTGAGACACGTCGATCTCACGCCGCCCCACATCGACTACTTCTTGTCGCGCCAGAAGTCGCCCACCAGAGGGGCATTGTCCAGATCGTAGTTGAAACCCTTGACGTAATTGGCGTAGCTAAATGCCCGGTCCTGCGGAGCAACAGGGTTGGTGAAGCATTCGTCCAAGGCCATTAGCTGTATCTGGCGGCATATACCCTGCCTCTTCTCCTTGTCCATGGTGGATTGGAGGTCGGTCACCAGCTTATCCCACGCGGCCGACTCGAAGTGACACCAACCACCTTGCTTCTCGTTGTACCAGGCTTTTGCCCCAGTCACAAGCGATCCGGGGTCCCGGTTTGTGCGACCGTAGGTGTGGATGATGGTCACGATGTCTCCTTTGTTGAGTCGGTTATCATACTGAGCCGCCTCCACATCTGCGATCTTGGCGTTCACTCCTATCTCCTTGAGGTTCGCCTGGATGATCTGAGCGAGGTCTCCCATCCCGAAACTCCGATCGGAGGATGTCAGGATCTCCGTGTCGAAACCCTTCTCCAGGCCGGCGTCCTTGAGCAGCCCCTTTGCTTTGCCCAAGTCGAACCCGATCTTGCCCTCGAGGTCCTTGAAGTAGGCCCAAGAGTTGGGCGGCCACATCAGGCAGGTGGGCTCCACCAGACCCTGAAGGGTCGTCTTGCAGAAACGGGCCCGATCGATCGACCATGCCATGGCCTGTCGTACCTTCTTGTTGGTGAAGGGTTCCACCTTCACGTTGATACCGAAGTTGTAGATGATCGAGCCGGGAGCACCCATATCCACGGCGTATTTGCCGCCAGAGTTCTTCAACCTCACGAGATCCAT
>JAJYNT010000395.1 GCA_021786215.1 Chloroflexota bacterium
GGGCGGCCTCCGGCGTGCCCCGCTGACTCATGACCGCCAGGGCATTATCCCCCTGGAACGGTACCTCTCCAGTCACCATCTCAAACAGCATGACCCCCACGGAGTAGACGTCGGTGCGCGCGTCGCCGCGCTCCCCACGAACCTGCTCCGGCGCCATGTAGTCCGGCGTCCCCACGCTGTTGGAGAGGCGACGAAAAGTCAAGCGACGAGCACCACGCAGGAGGGCGATGCCGAAATCCACCAGTTTGACCTGCCCCTCGGACGTGATCAGGACGTTCTCCGGCTTTAGATCACGATGGACTATGCCCCGCTCGTGACAGTAGCGAAGGGCATCCACCAACTGCCGGGTGATCTGCAGCGTCTTGTCCAGGGGCAGCGGAGAGTTCTCCGCCAACTGCTCTCGGAGCAATCTCCCCTCCACATACTCGAGCACCATGTACGGAGAGGTTCCACCACGCAGTTGGCCCTCGGCGATCAACCGCTGGATGTTGGGATGATCGAGCCGCTTGCCGATCTCCATCTCTCGCTGGTAACGGCTGAAGGTGGCAGGATCACCGATGATATTAGAGTAAGGGATCTTCAGAACGACGTCTCGGCCGGTCTCGCCGTCGCGGGCCTTGTAGGCCTCGCTCATCCCACCATGGCCCAGAACAGCGAGAATCTCGTACCTTCCGTCCACCCTGTCGCCTATGTCGTATCCCACGCCCACTCCCAACCAAACCTCTTCACTCGAGCTGAGCACGTAGCCATAAGAAAGCGGGTCCAGGGCACGCAACGCGGGCAAGCAGCGTTGCGGCCTGGCGGGCGTGAACATGCCACCGGCACGTTCACGGGGGTGCCCCCAAAGAATGCTCTTCTTGGTCACATGCTTAAATCCAACGTACTCGACTAATGATGCCAGATAACCAGCCTTCACGCGAGGGGCTGTCGGACAGATCAAGCGATATCGACCTGATCTTCACCACCTGCAAGCTGATGTTATCGGCTGCGTCCCTGGCAAGCGCCAGATCCAGAAGGGATCGGCAGGCTTCGGATGGGGACCGAACAGCCACCGTGTCCGCGACCTCCTCGTCGCGCACCTCGGACCAGAGCCCATCACTGCACAATATGAACTGGTCCCCTGCTTCCACCGGGAAGCGATGAAAATCCGGCCGCACGATCAGCCGACCACCGACCGTCCTGGTGAGGATACCCCGACCTGGATGCTCACGTGCACGATCCGGGCTCACCACTCTCATCCGTACCAGTTCAGCCACCTCCGAATGGTCGGAGGTGATCTGGGAGAGTTGGCCCGCGCGCCAGTGATAGATCCGGCTGTCCCCCACGTGGGCCAGATATCCATGAGCACCGGCCAGCACGAGGACCGTCAGCGTGGTCTCCATTGAGCGAAGCTGCTGGTTGTGCTGGCCCAGGTCGTGAAGTCGGAGATTCGCCACCTGGATGGCATGGCGCAGGGCCGGCTCGATGCGGTGGTGGTTGGAGGGGGAATAGTACTCCTCAACGACCGTGCTCACCGCGACCGCACTCGCCACTTCCCCCGCCTGGTGCCCCCCGACCCCATCGGCCAACGCGAAGAGCACGCCCTTTCGTTCCAGAATCCCAGGCTCTTCCGGGATGAACGAACCGATACTGTCCTCGTTATTCTCGCGGTGGCGACCGGGATCGGATAGCCCGGCGGATTCGACTTCAAGCATCGGCAGCTTCCACCAACGTGAATGGATATCCGTTCAGGACGCGGAAAGGGCATTCGAGGCCTGGAGGGCGTCGATGCCCCATTTGACCCTGAATGCTCTTTCCTAACGGCTAGAGAACCGGGAGCGACGCGAACGACCACTCCTGGCAGATGATGGCCATCACCCTCTTCTAGCCGGACTATGCACCGGGCGCAGGCTGGACTGGAACAGACTTCGCCCGGTGCGGCGGTCTGTGAGGACCACATAGATGACGCTTGCCGCCGCCCACAGTCCCGCGACACCTAGAGCGATGAAAGACTCCGTACGGACGTCCCCCTCCCCCATGATGCCCATGGCGAATATGGTCACGAGCATAACCAGGTTCGCCAGCAAGCCGAGGGCCGGGACCAGGCCGTGCTTGAACAGGTTGAAATCCGCCCGCTTCACGAAGGCGACTATTGCCCAAAGACAGGTCAGGGCGTACAGCACAAAGGTGCCGAAGTTGGAGGCCAGGGTCAGCCCGGTGAGAGTGACGACGGAGATCGTGCCGGCCACGCCTATGATCGCGGATACGACCGACATCACCGCCACCGCCATGTGGGGCGTCACGAAACGACCGTGGAGCAATCCGAGCAACTCCGGCATCTCGGTATCCTGGGCCATGGCGTATGTTATGCGGACCCCTGTGTTCATCGCCGAGAGGGTCGTGCCCAGGATCGCCAGCGCCACAGAGATGGCCACGACGATCATCAGACCGAATCCGAAACCGCCCAACATGGAATCCCCTACCTGCCGGATAAGATCGCCTATTGGGGCGTTGGAAGCAGCAGCAGCGTCCAACCCCTTGAGCACTGTGCCGTCTGCGGCCGTGTAGGTCAGCTTGTCGGACAGCGCGAAGTTGCCGGCGAAGTACTCGATCAGGTAGGCGAAGAGCCCCTGAATGACCAGCGCCAGGATCACTGCCCGCGGAACGTCCCTCTTGGCGTTCTTAGCCTCGGCCCCGAAAGCGGTGGCAGACTCGAACCCAACCAGGATTAGAATGGCGATCGTCGATTGCAGAAGGACATTGACCAGGTTCTTGGGCAAGACGATCGACGCCGCGCTGGCATGGACGAAGGTGGCGTGATCGGGATTCACCAGCCTGTAAGAAATGGCCAGGGCCGAGAAGCCGACGAGCGCGACCAACTGGATGGCGTTGATCACCAGGGCGGTCATGGTGGAACCGGTCACGCCCCGGAGAGCGATGTAGCCGACGACCAACGAGAAGATAATGGCGATAGCCATCTGT
>JAJYNT010000493.1 GCA_021786215.1 Chloroflexota bacterium
GGGCTTCAAGATGTTGAGCTCGATACTCACCCGAGACGCAAGTAGTATTGCTACGTCCCGGCGAGAGCTATCAGGCGTGATGACGTCTGCTTTCTCGACTGGTGCCCAGAGGATCCTGGAGGGGGTGCCTTCTCCTTTGAGCACGGGTGATTGCGCCAAGGGGTGAGCACGACGAGGTTGGGAGGAACCTGGTTTTGGACGAGAAGACACGAGTACTGTCAGCGCTGGTGGGCGGCAGGATCGATCGAGCACCGGTCACTGCCGTAATCAGTTCAGTGACCCAAGAGATGATGACGGAGTGTCGTGCTCCGTGGCCCGACGGTCACTGTGACCCCGAGTTGATGGCTCGCTTGGGGGCGGCTGCTCACACCATGTACGGCCTGGAAAGTGTGAAGGTGCCCTTTGACGTCGTAGTGGAAGCCGAGGCCCTGGGCGCGGAAGTCAACCACGGGGATCTCAACATCTACCCGCAGGTTGTGACGCCGGTGTGTTATGATCCCGCCGACTTGAAGATCCCGGATGATTTCTTCAAGCGGGGCAGGGTGCCAGTAGTTCTGGAGGCGATCCGGTTGCTCCGGCACCGCTATGGGGCGGAGACTGTCATCGTTTCCAGTGCTATGGGACCTCTCAGCGCATGCGGCCTCATGTTCGGTATGTCGACATTCATGATATGGATGCTGACGGAGCCCGATAAGTATCACCGAGCGATGGAGGCGGGAACCGAGCTCGCCACGATGTACGCAAGGGCGCAAATCGAGGCGGGTTCGGACCTGATCCAGTTCGGGGAAGCAGCGGCCTCGGGAAGCATGATCAGCCCCAAGCAATATGCCCAGAACGTAGCTCCATACCATCGAAAGTTGGTGAGCGGCGTAGGTGGCCTAACTGCCCTCCATATTTGCGGTAATATCGGGGGGCACCTGGAGGCCATCGCATCCACAGGCGCCACCGCAATCAGCTTGGACGAGCGGGTGGACATGGCAGTGGCGCGGCAGGTCTTGAAGGGCCGTATGGCTATCATCGGCAACGTGCCCACGGAACGGCTCTCTCGTGGTACGCCCGATGAGATTCGGGCCCTGAGCCGACAGGCGCTGGTGGACGGTGTGGACCTTCTTAACGCCGGGTGCAGCCTGCCCACGGATACCCCGGGAGTGAACCTGGAAGCGATGGTGGAGGAGGGGAGGTCTGGTCTTCAATGAAAATCGACTCCGGACCTATCGAAGTCGAATAGGACGAAGGGAACGCTCGCGGGCAGGTCCGGTCAGTGAGGCGTGCTGCGGCCGTTCTCAAGGCATTTCAGCCAGGCGAGACGTTCCTCGGCGTGAACGAACTGGGCAGAAGGTTGGGCCTCTTGCCCAGCACTGTCCACCGTATCGCCGGCAGCCTGGCGACTGAGGGGCTGCTGGAGCACGACCCAGACACTGGAAAGTACCGCCTGGGTCTGGAAGTGCTTCGGCTTGGTCGGCAGTCTCTGGCCCAGCGAAGGCTCAGGGAGCAGGCGATGGGCCCGATGGAGAGCCTCGCCCGGCGGACAGGGGAGACAGTGAATCTAGGCGCCTTGGTTGATGGCCAAGTTCTGATTCTTGAGCGGGTGGAGAGCGATCACTCGCTTCGAGCAGGGGCCAAGCTAGGAGAGGTTCGCCCGGCACATTGCACGGCAGGTGGAAAGGTTCTTCTGTCGCTGTTGCCAGAAAGCGAGTTAGACCAGATTGTCGAGAGCCGAGGCCTAGCACGTCTCACCCCCAAGACCATCTGTTCTGCTGACGATCTCAAGCGGCACCTGGCCGAAGTGCGCTGCCAGGGATATGCGATCGACGATGAGGAGGGTGGACTAGGTATCCGATGTCTTGGCACGCCGGTATTTGATCATCGAGGGCACGCCGTGGCAGCCCTGGCTGTAGCGGGTCCTGCGGAGCGCCTGCCCCTCGCTCGGCTCCTCGATCTCAAGAATGAAGTGATTGCTGCTGCGCAAGATATGTCCCATGAATTGGGCTGGTTCCCTTCGGTAGATCGGTAGATCGGTAGAGCGCGGGAAAGAATACTGACCTCAAGGTGGCGGCTTGACCGCGGCCCCCTTCTACCTCGGGGGCTACGTCAATCGGGAGTTGGACAAGCACTTCAGGAAAATCGCGGATGCCGCTGACCTGCCCGTGCTGCTGTACAACATCCCCGTCCATACCAAGACGCCGGTGAACGCCGACCTGGTGCTGGGGCTTCAGAACCATCCCAACATCGTCGGAATCAAGGATTCCTCGGGTGACTGGCCAACGCTGTTCAAGCTCCAGAACACGTTGGACAAACTGGTGCGGCTACGAGGCAAGGCACCGAAGCACACCTACAAGATCGTGACCAAAGCAATGGGTCTCACCGAGGACTATGTCAGTACACCTCTGCCGATGCTGACGCCAGAGGAGACCGACAAGTTTATCAACGCCAGCATCCAGTTAGGACATCAGATTCTGCACGTCAGGGCTTGGCGTCTAGAACTACATCGATCACATATGGGGTCTTGGCCTCGATTCCCCTTCGCAGGGCTGGGCCTATCTGATCGGGCCACTCGATTCGCTCCCCTGGAACTCCCATCGATTCGGCAATCCGGTCGAACCTGAACTCCGGCCCCACAAGGTCCATCTCCACGAAAGGTCGTGAGGCGTCCTCCCGCTGCCGGTATTCCATCAGGTTCTGCTTCAAGATCCGATAGCTGTGGTTGTTGCAGACGACGAACGTCACAGGAAGCCCGTGATGGGCAGCCGTCCAGAAGGCGGTGGTGCTGTACATGGACGCTCCATCCGAGACTACGCCAACCACCGGACGGTCGGGGTAGGCAATTTGCACCCCGAGCGCACCTGGCAGTCCGCCGCCGATCCCTCCCCCTCGGACACGGTACCGACGCCATGGCTTGCTCGGCCGAAGGTACATCTCCAGGCTCGCACCGCTCGTGATCGCCTCATCAAATACCACCG
>JAJYNT010000466.1 GCA_021786215.1 Chloroflexota bacterium
GACCCTTTCCTTGTCACCTTTGCCGGTGATGAGGGCCTGGGCCGCCCAGCCGTCGTCGACGTCCTGGCGGTTGAGACGGGAGACCTCTTCGCGTCGCATGCCGGTGGCGAAGAGGGTGTGGAGTATGGCCCGATCTCGCAGAAGCACAAGCCGTTTCTCTCGGTTCTCCGGGCCCGGGGTCGGAACGGGAATGTGATTGACATAAAGTATAACCAGCGGGAGGCGGCTGTCGATGCGAGGGGTCTTGTAGCTTCCCCTCCCCATCACCTCCTGGAGCCCGGCCCTGATCTGCTCGAAGCTCGTGTTGGGGGGGAGCAGCTGCCGGCGGGCGAGAAAGCGGAAGAAGGCGCGGGTTCCGGCGATGTAAGTAACTATGGTGGCGCGACGGTCGCGCCCGTAGCTGTCGACCAGCCAGCCGTGGAAACTCTCCAGGATCTCTGCCGGGAGTCCCGCCGCCAGGGAATCCGCGGGGACGCCGGTGTCGCGCAGGAACTCGGTGAACCGTTTGAGAGACTTCCCGTAGGTCTCGAGTGTAGCCGGCGATTTGCCGGCCATCGCCGCGAGGAACTGGTCGATCTGAGCCTGGATCGCCAGCGGAGGCTGTGGTGGCTCGGGGCGGTTGTCGGTCACTCGCGGCCCTCCCGGGGGTTCAGAAATCGTGGTTATGCAAGTTAATGTGAATTACATTGCATGACGAGTAGATATCTCTCGAACCGGGCCCGGTAACGCGCCGGCAGCCGGCCGCGTAGCAGCACTCCCTCGTCTGTGAACTCCTCGCTCTCGACGACGCCACGGCGCCGAAACAAGTCCACCAGTTCGCTCTCCACATACGGGATCCGCACCTCCAGCGGCGCCGCGGTTGCATTCAAACTGTCCTCGATCTTCTGCCTGAGCGCCTCGATGCCCCAGCCCTTTGTCGCGGAGACCAGCACCGTGTCCGGCACCGGCTCCAGTCCCAGCGCCTCCGGGCTCATCGTGGCCAAAGGATCCTCCATGCCCTCCACGCTGTCCGTTTCCGTTGGAAGCAGCCTATCAGCCTTGTTCAGGACGGTCAGGACGGGCCTCTCCTGCAGCCCAAGCTCGGCCACTATCCCTCGCACAACCGCCGTGTCCTGTTCCACCTGTGCAGATGTTATGTCTATCACGTGGAGCAGTAGGTCGGCTTCCGCCAGCTCCTCCAGGGTCGCGCGAAAGGCCGCTATCAGCGTGGTCGGCAGTTTCGCGATGAAGCCCACGGTATCGCTGACCAGCACCTCCTGCCCCGCCGGCAGCACCAGTTTCCTGGTGGTGGTGTCCAGGGTGGCGAACAGCCTGTCGGCCACCTCCACCCTGCTCCCGGTGAGACGGTTCAGTAGAGTGGACTTCCCGGCGTTGGTGTAGCCGATCAGCGCCACTACCGGCAGTTCCATGGCGCGTCGCGATTCTCGATGCACCCCGCGGTGGAGCCGGATCTCCTCGATCTCCTTCTCCAGTTTGGTTATCCGCTGCCGCATCCGGCGCCGGTCGAACTCCAGCTTGGTCTCGCCCGGTCCTCTTGTCCCGATGCCGCCGCCCAACCTAGACAGCTCCGTTCCCCGGCCGACCAGCCTCGGGAGAAGGTACCTGTACTGGGCCAGCTCCACCTGGACTCGTCCCTCGTGAGTGTGGGCACGGCTGGCGAAGATGTCGAGGATCAGCAGCGTCCTGTCGATGACTCTCGCCTGCGTGCCCAGCTCCCTCTCCAGCTCCTGCTGGACATGGGGACGAAGTTCATCGTCGAAGATCACGATGTCGGCGGCCGTTTCGTTGCATAGCGCGGCCAGCTCTTCCAGCTTGCCCTTCCCTATATAGTGGCGCGGGTTTGGCTCGTCCAGCTTCTGGGTGATCCTACCCACGGACTCGATCCCTGCGCTGGCCGCCAACTGCTCCAGTTCATCTAGGGATGCGGCAAGGTCCACTCGTGCGCCCGGAAGGTCGATGCCCACCAGGACCGCCCGATCTGGCCCCTTATCCGCCGACTGTCCTTCTCTCCATCGCCCGGTTTCCGCGATGCCCAGAGTGTATTGCCTCCTGTGCTGTTCTCCAGCTATCCCCTTAGCTTCCGAAGTCGCTCGAGCGCTTCGTCCAGCCGGTGGTCCGGCGTGGTCAGGGAGATCCGGAAGAAGCCCTCTCCCGACGGGCCGAAACCCACGCCGGGGGTGATCCACACGGCAAGCTCGTCCAGAACCTTCAGGGAGAAGCTGAGGGATGTCTCTCCCTTCGGGACCGGTGCCCACACGTATAGGCTTGCCTTGGGGACCGGCGCATCCATGCCTATCTCCCGCAAAGTGGCGATCACCTTGTCTCTGCGGCGCTGGTACACCATGTTCCGCTCGGCCATCCAGGACTGATCTCCCAGCAGGGCGGTGATCCCGGCGTGCTGCACGGCCTGGAAGATCCCGCTGTCGATGTTGGTCTTGACCCTCCCGAGAGCGGAGACGACCGAAGCATTGCCCACCATCATGCCTATTCGCCATCCGGTCATGTTGTAGGTCTTGGAGAGGGAGTGGAACTCCACCCCAACCTCCTTGGCCCCTGGTACCGACAGGAAGCTGATGGGACGGTAGCCGTCGTACGCGACGTCGGAGTAGGCGTTGTCGTGGCATACCAGAAGATCGTGCTTCAGGGCGAACTCCACGACCTTTTCGAAGAAGCCTTCCGGAGCGACCGCGCTGGTGGGGTTGTTCGGGTAGCAGATCCAGAGAAGCTTGGCACGCTTCAGCACATCCCCCGGAATCCTGTCCAGCTCCGGTAGGAAGCCGTTCTCGGGCAGCAGCGGCATCAGGTAGGGGGTGCCACCAGCCAGCATCGTCCCAACCCCATAGACCGGGTAGCCGGGGTCCGGCACCAGTGCAACATCGCCGGGGTCGATAAAGGCCCACGGGATATGAGCTATCCCCTCCTTCGATCCCAGCAGCGGCACAACCTCCTT
>JAJYNT010000314.1 GCA_021786215.1 Chloroflexota bacterium
ACCTACGGAGCAACAGATCCGATACTGGCTGGCAGGCAATCTCTGTCGCTGCACCGGCTACGATAAGATAGTGCGCGCTGTACTGGACGCCTCCGCCCAAATGGACGAGGAGACTTCTTCGGAGAAGAGCGTTGGATCTGCCAGATCACAATCTCAGGACGTCTGACCGACTGCCAACATTCTCACGAGTGTCGGCCATCGTCCTTGCCGCCGGGCGGTCAGAACGAATGGGTTCGCCGAAGTTGCTGCTGGAGATCGATGGCAAGACGATAATCCGGCGCGTGGTCGACACAGCGTTGTCGTCCCTGGTCTTCGAGATTGTGGTAGTGCTAGGCCAGTACGCCAATGAGATAAAGAGAGGGGTCCCGCTCGGGGCTCGCGTCCGCACGACGTTCAACAGCGGCCATCTGGAGGGACCGCATTCGTCCCTCCGAGCAGGCCTGGCAGCTCTGGATGAATCCATCGAGGCGGCGATCGTGCTGCTCGGCGATCAGCCCTCGGTCAGCCGGGGTGTGATCGACAGCCTCATCGAAGCTCACCAAACCCACCGAGCTCCGCTGGTTGTGCCGGTCTATCAGGGCAAACCTGGTCATCCGATCTTGTTCGATAGGGCACTGTTTCCAGAACTGATATCCGCCTCGGAGAACAAGGGTCGCCGCTCCGTGGTGGCCCGCCATCTGGAATCGGCCACACTGGTTCAGCTGGCTACGGCTCCGCCGATGGACGTGGACACCCCTGAAGACTACCGCCGGCTCAAGATGGAGGCTGAGGAGCTCATCGCCGATCGGAAAGAACGACCTCGGGAAACGGCTGGAAATGAGAAGGTGTGATGACTGACCCAATAGCAAGATTGACCGAGTACTTGGAAAACGGAAGCGCGGCGGCCCTGGCGACAGTGGTAGGTCCTAAGGGCTTGGCACCACGGCTGTTGGGTCGCAAGCTGCTGGTGAGGCCGGATGGTTCGTTTGAGGGCAGCCTCGGGGTGGACACGCTGGATGGTCGAGTGGCTGCCGACTGCCGCGGCCTTTTTGAACTGCCACCACACACGCGCTACTTCAGCATATCGCTGAGTGACGATGAACGCGGGCTTCTCGACTCGGTCACTGCTGATGCGATCGAGATCTTCGCCGAAGCCATGGAGTTGCCTCCCACCCTGCTGATCGTGGGCGCCGGGCATATCTCCCAACCGCTGAGCAGGATCGCCAAAATGCTCGACTTCCGCGTTGTTGTGTTGGACGATCGACCATCTTTCGCGGACCCCACCCGTTTTCCCGATGCCGATTCTGTTATCGCGGGTTACCTGGACCAGGAACTGAAACGGTTCCCAATAAACCATTCCACCTACGTTGTGCTCGTCACGAGAGGACACACCCAGGATGAAGAGTCGCTCCGCCAGATCATCGGCACCGAAGCGGCCTACATCGGCATGATAGGTAGCAAGAGACGGGTGAGCGTCGTGCTCCAACGGATGCTGCAGGACGGGTTCGAGCAGCAATTGGTCGATCGGGTCTGCTCTCCAATCGGCCTCGACATCGGGGCTGAGACCCCGACGGAGATAGCTCTAAGCATCCTGGGTGAGGTAATCAACGTGCGCCGGCGCGGGACGCGGCACGAAGCTTCACTATCCAGTAAGCACAAGTCGCTGTAGGTAGACCTAGCCGAGATTTGCCGGCCCGAAACGCCGCAAAGAGAAGGAGTAGCCGATGCTGGATCTGTTCAGAGAGATTTCTCGGCGCCGCGCCGCGGGCGATACAGTGGCGCTGGCGACTGTCGTGGATGTAAAAGGCTCGACACCTCGGCTTCCCGGGGCGAGGATGATAGTGAAGAGCGATGGCAGCATCCTTGGAACGGTCGGTGGTGGATGTGGCGAAAACGAGGTCTGGTTGGCTGCGCTTGAGGTGTTGCGAACAGGCGTCTCTCAAATGGTGCACGTCGATCTCACCGCCGATGCCACCGCACGGGAGGACGCCGTCTGCGGCGGCACAATGGAGGTGTTTGTGGAGGCGTTGGGCCCCATTCCTCCCTTCAACGCGTAGTTCCGCTACTGCGTCCTTGCCGATGTGGACAGGTCAGGACTCCGGAGAAGACGCTTGTTCCGGGGACTTGTACTGCATCGCCGCCCCTTCCTGCAGCAAGCGGCTGATCTTCTTTGCGGGGTATCCAAGCACCGAGCCCAGGACCTCCACCGTGTGCTCGCCAAGGGCAGGCGTCGGCGTGAACTCCTCGCCGGGAGTCCTCGAGAGCTTCACCGGGTTGCCGGGCACATGCGCCTTTCCGTACCGTGGCTGCTCTATCTCCACGAGCATGTTGCGCTCCTGCACACAGGGCTCCTCCAGCGCCCTGTCCAGGCTGTTCACGGCAGCGGCAGGAATGCCCGCTTCCTCCATAAACCTTGCCCATTCCGCCGTGGTCCGGGTGGAGAGGATATCCTCCAGCATCCGCTTCATCTCTGTTCGATGGGCGTGCCGGGCGCTGGCGGTCGAGAATCTGGGATCGGACGCCATCTCCGGGATCCCCAGCACCTGGCAGAGCTGCTGCCAGAAGCTCTCGGTGCCGATAGTCCACACCAGCAGGCCATCCTTAGTCTTGAAGGCGCCGTAGGGCTCCAGCCCCTGGTGCCCCGTCCCTATCGGTCGGGGCACCTCACCTGTGGCCGTGTACCAGGAGACCAGATAGCTCAACATGGAGAGCTGGGTATCGAACATGGAGATGTCTATGTGCTGGCCCAGGCCACTCAGGTTCCGCTCGGTGAGCGCGGTGAGGATCCCGATCGTCGCGAACATCCCGGCGGCCAGGTCCGCCACAGGAACTCCTGGCTTCACCAATTCACCCTCTTCGGTGCCGGTTACGCTGAGAACCCCGCTGGAAGCCACCACCGCGAGATCGAAGGCCGTACGATGCTGGCAACTCCCGTCAGAGCCATAACCAGTGATGGAGGCCACGATT
>JAJYNT010000232.1 GCA_021786215.1 Chloroflexota bacterium
GTCCCTGGTGCTCTGCTTCCCTACGCTGGTACTACCCAGTTCAGGTTCACAGGGTCGGCGGCAAAACCGCCTCTCAGCAAGTACGCTCCCCTAGCAGACGCCTTATTCAGTTTTTCGGCGAGGGCAATAGTAGCATGACAGAGGGCCGAAAACAATGCTTGACAAGCCTCCCAGGTCGCCCTATATTGTATCGCGAAACGGGGTTTCACCATCTGGAAGTATTCTCCTCCCTTCACCCAGCGGCATCCACCGCCAGTTCTGCTGACGAGGTTGTCAGGTGACAGGCACTTCGCGAAGAAAAGTCAACGAAGGCTCCTCCACCTCAAAGACTACCGTCCAGTCGGTAGAGCGAACCCTCGACATTTTGGAAGCCCTGGCGAAGGTGGGCGAGACAGGCATCGCCCAGTTGAGCAACCAGGTGGGCCTGCACGCCAGCACCGTCCACCGTCTTCTCTCCACCCTGATCGCTCGGGGATACGTCCGCCAGAACCCGGAATCGGGCCGCTACCTCCTCGGATTGAAACCGTTGGACGTGGCACGGGCAGTGAGGGACCATCTGGATCTCCGGATGGAAGCCATACCCGTCCTGCAGGAGCTGATGCGGAGGAGCGGCGAAACCGCCAATTTGGCCGTGATGGACGATCACCAGATCGTTTACCTGGAGCAGGTATCGAGCCCGGGCTGGATGCTCAGGATGTTCGTGCAGGTGGGTGCGCGGGCACCGCTGCACAGCACCGCCTCCGGCAAGGTCCTCTTGTCCGCTCTCCCCGACGAGGAACTCGATCGAATGCTCCACTCCTACCGTCTGATCCCCTATGCCAGCCGCACCATCGTCGACACCGGCATTCTCATGGCCGAGTTGGAGGAGGTGCGGCGCCAGGGGTATGCCACCGACTACGGCGAGCAGGAGGAGGGGGTTAGCTGCATAGCAGCGCCGGTGCGAGACCACACGGGGAGAGTGCTGGCGGTCATCAGCATCTCCGGCCCGTGGATCCGGATCACCCCGGAGCGGGTTCCCCTGCTGGTGCCTTCAGTACAGGAAGCGTGCGCCCGCTTATCGGCAGCGCTGGGATACGATCCGGCTTATCACGCGGTAGTCAACGCAGCAGTTTTGACACGAGGAGGTGGAGCATGAGGATTGCGTTGATCGGCCAGGCAGCCTTTGGCGAGAAGGTCCTGGAAGCTCTCCTCAAGGAAGGCGAGGAGATAGCCGTCGTCTACTGTCCGCCGGATGCGCCAAACGGGAAGCAGGATTCCCTGGGCGAGTTGGCGGAGAAGAGTGGGATCCCCGTCAGGAAGCCGGCCCGGATGCGCAACCCCGAGGTGTTCGAGGAGTACAAGTGCTTCGATCCCGAGCTGAACGTCATGGCCTTCGTCACCGACATCGTGCCGATGACGATGATCCGGTACCCCAAGCTGGGAACCATCCAGTACCATCCTTCCATTCTCCCCCGACATCGTGGCGGCAGCGCCATCAACTGGGCGGTGATCAACGGAGAGACCAAGACCGGCCTCAGCATCTTCTGGCCCGACGAGGGTCTGGACACCGGTCCGATCCTGATGCAGAAGGAAGTGGCCATCACGCCCGACGACACCCTGGGCTCGGTGTACTTCAACAAGCTGTTCCCCCTGGGCGTCGAGTCGATGGTGGAGTCGGTGAAGCTGGTCAAGGCGGGGAAGGCGCCCAAGGTCGATCAGGATCTGAGCGAGGGCGAGTACGAGCCCCTCTGCAAGAAGATGGCGATCGACTGGATCTATCCCATCAACGTCGTCTACAACGTGATCCGTGGCTGCAACCCGTCGCCCGGCGCCGGCACTCTGTACAAAGGGCAGCCGCTCAAGATCTTCGACTGCGAGAAGAGGAACGTGAGCGGCCCTGCGGCACCAGGGACGATCCTGGAGATAGCCGGCGACGGCTTCCTGGTAGCGGGCAACGGTGGAAGCATCTTCGTCAAGCGGGTTCAGCCCCAGGGTTCCCCCAAGCTGAAGGCATCGGAGTTCGTGGCATCGTCGGGCCTGCAGGTGGGGGACAAGCTGGGATAGGTAGCTAACAGCAGTCAGCTGTCAGCCCTCTGGCTAATGGGGATTAGGGGTCAGACAGGGGAAGAAGGGAGGCTGACAAGAGCAAAGGTTGACTGCTGATAGCTGAAGGCTCTTAGTTTGAGGAGGAGGCATTAGAAAGGATGGCAGGAGATCTCTACGAGGTTCGCTGGCACGCCCGCGGCGGCCAGGGTGCGGTGACCGCGTCCCGCTTCCTGTCGGCGTCGGCAAGCCGCGAGAACAAGCACTTTCAGGGCTTCCCTGAATTCGGCACCGAGCGCATGGGCGCCCCGATCCAGGCATTCACCCGCCTGAGCAGCCAGCGGATCTACACCCACGAGCAGGTGACGACCCCGGATGCCGTCGTGGTGCTGGATCCGACTCTTCTGGAGGTCGTGGACGTGACCGCCGGCCTCAAGCCGGGCTGCCCACTGATCATCAACTCCGATCTGGCGGCGGCCGAGCTGAGGAAGCAGCTGCCGAAGGGCAGCTACAAGCTGTACACCGTGAACGCGACGAAGATCGCGACCGAGTCCGTCGGCCGGCCGATCACCAATACCGCCATGGTGGGCGCGCTGGTGAAGATCACAGAGCTGATCGCCTTCAAAGCCGTCGAGGATGAGCTCCGGTCGATGTTCGGCTCCCGGTTCAAGCAGTCGGTGGTCGACGGCAACGTCAAGGCGCTGCAGAGGGCCTACGAGGAGGTTAAGGGCGAATGAGCGACATCTTCGAAGTGAAGGGCGGAACCCTCCCGAAGGCCAGCGAGCTACCGCTGGGCGGGATCATCCCAAGCAACGGCAACGGTGTCAACTACGCCACCGGTAGCTGGCGGACCCAGCGGCCGATCTTCAACGATGCAGCCTGCACCGACTGCCTGCTGTGCTGGCTC